>NZ_JBEUEL010000050.1:0-12380 GCF_041725775.1 Pueribacillus sp. YX66
TTTTCGCTTGGCGTTTTGTTTAGTTTTCAAAGAACGAAGCGATGACTTAAATGATCATCTTTGGTGCCTTGCCCCGAGAAAGCTTACTTCGTTTAAAGCTTGTAGACGCAAAGGCAAATCAGCTACTTAGTAGCCTTTTTCTTCCTCGTCGCTCCAAATGGCGACTTTTTAACTATAACACGCTCACCTAAGTGTTGTCAACTACTTTTTTAAAAAGTTTATTATTATCGAACACCCTGGCTCGCGAGGATCTTTATAATAGCATGGTTTGTCTCAAAAATCAAATGGAAAACTTAACCGATTGTCCATGCTTAAAAGCTCTTTTGCATTCTATAACAAAAGAACTGACTCTCGACATATTGTTTTCTTAATATAATCCTATGGATAAAACTCTTTCTTCTGTCGCATATATTTTGCACAATCTGCTGGAGATGCAATTCGACGGTAAAGATTAAATAATATTTGATATCGTTCTTCCATCGCTCTTTTGACAATGATATCAATTCTAGTATCTTCAAAATCGAACAACAACTCATCCATTTCACGTTTCAATAAATACTCAAGTTCTTGAACTTCCTTAAAATTAACCATAAATCCGAGCATATCCACCACTCCTTCTATTTCTCTACAACCGGCTTTTTCTCTACTGCTCCTCAATTTTATTCATCACCTAAATTCATTCGTAAAAACAAACTTCACTTTAAGAAACGAAACAAACAAATGGTCATTTCTCATTTTTTCCAAAAACAAATTTTTTATCAAAAAAGTTCTTTCTTAAATCAATTTCAAACGTCTTGAAGTATGAACAAGGCTTGACGAGCATACAGATGTAATGAACAACGTATCGTCTAGGAGGATATTATGAAATTTATATTCGTATTCAACGGAAATCGACTGAAACACTACTTAATCATTTTTGTTGCCGCGCTTTTTTCAGCAATCTTATTATATGTAGAGAAAGATGAAGTGGCTGTATTAACAACTACCGAGGAACCACGTGCTGTAGATTCCATTCAAACAAAAGAGAAAGTGATTGCACTTACGTTTGATATTAGCTGGGGTGAAAAACAGGCACTTCCAATTTTAGACGTTTTAAAAAAACATGAAGTTAATGAAACGACATTCTTTATATCTGGATCGTGGGCTGAACGACACCCTGAAACGGTTGAGCGAATTATAGAAGATGGTCACGAGATCGGAAATCTCGGGTTTCATTATGAGCACTATACGACGCTTGAAGATGATGAAATAAAAAAAGACATTCAACTTAGCACACACGTCTTAAACGAGTTAACAAAAAACAAACCGACGTTGTACCGCCCACCAAACGGAAGCTTTGATAAACGAGTGTTAAAAATTCTTGATGAGTTTAACTACACGACCGTTCATTGGAGTGTGAATTCAGAGGACTGGCAAAATCCTGGTACTAATACGATTATAAAAAATGTCATTGAACATGCAGAAGCCGGAGACATCGTTTTATTGCACGCCTCTGATTCCGCAAAACAAACAGCTAATGCGTTGCCAAGTATTATTGAACATTTTCAGAAAAAAGATTACCGTTTTGTTACCGTAACAGAATTAATTGCAGGTACAAAAACAGAAACAAAGGAAATCAAATAAACGTTTGTTTAAACAAAACTAAATTGATGTCAAACAAGCTACTGGATTGACAAAAATCCCTCCGCCTATTTATCGGGCAGAGGGTCCATTTTTTTCTTCTCTAACATTTCTTTTGCACTTTTTTCATTTAATCGATGTAAAATAAGCAGCTGCCACGCATTCGATACGATTAAAACAGTACCCATAATCGTAACCCAATTAAAATCATTCGCTTTTAACACTGGGAACCACTCAATCGTAGTGACGACAATCATCAAAAACAAGGCAGGTACAAAGGCTTCGCGATTTGTTTCCTTTTGTTTAATGTAGGCAACAATAAGACCGATTCCAAGCAAAAGCAATGCAGGAATAAAGTATGGTGCAATCGAATCGCCTTTTTCTGCAAATGTAGAGTAACGCAAATAAACTAAATCAAACAAAACGAACGCAATAATCACAATTTGAACCGCATTCCATAATTTTATTGAACGAAAAATACCGAGTCCAAAACGATGAACCGTTAAATACGCAAAAAAGCCCATCTGGCTTATTAAACTAAAAATACACGATACACCAAAAAGCCAAATCGCCAATGCTAAAAATTCAGGCACATTTTTATATAAATCGGATTGCAAAATTAAACCGGTAATCATACCGACGATAGCACCAATAATTAATGTGGAAAAAAACAAACGAACCCAATTTCGTGAATTCACTCTAATATCCCCCAAACCTACTCGCATTCATTTTTCCCTTTACGATTGTATCAATACAAATCTAAAAAAGCTAGCCGTTTCCTTATTCCACCAAGCATAACAATAAAGAAAACGTGAAAAACTGACCATAAAGAACCTATTTGAAAGGTGTAGACAAATGATGAAGAAATGGACACAAATCATCATCCTTTGTTTCTGCGGAACATTCCTCGTTTCGTGTGCCGCGAACGAAGTAAGGGGAAATGACGTTTCGTATGAAGAAACGAAAAAAATGATGGTTGACATATTGAAAACAGATGACGGAAAGAAAGCCCTTGAAGACATATTGAAAGATGATCACTTTAAGCAACAGATCGTCATGGATCAAGAAACGGTTAAACAAGCGATTGAAGACACCCTCGTATCCGAAAAAGGCAAAAAATTTTGGGAAAATCAGTTTAAAGACGAAAAATTTGCTGAAACATTTGCGAAAAGCATGGATAAACCATTTGAAGATCTACAGAAAGGGCTTATGAACGATCCCGAGTATCAGAAAAAAATGATGAACATTCTCCAAAACCCAGAAATGGAGAAAAATTTTGTAAAATTAATGAAAAGTGATGACTTCCGAGCCCACTACCAAAAACTAATTAGAGAAGC
The DNA here is from genome assembly GCF_041725775.1 of Pueribacillus sp. YX66. Classification (NCBI taxonomy): domain Bacteria; kingdom Bacillati; phylum Bacillota; class Bacilli; order Caryophanales; family Bacillaceae; genus Pueribacillus; species Pueribacillus sp. YX66. Next base: position 2,958 of record NZ_JBEUEL010000050.1, read on the forward strand.
TTTCGAAAACCCGCTCTTTAAAGCCGAGCTTTTCGATATGATGAAAAAAGTCGCCGATGAACAGGTGAAAGCTCAAGGTAACGAAGAACAGAACGGTGGCGGAGGCGGAGGTGGTAATAGACAAAATGGCGGTGAGGGTGGTTCATAACCCTAAAGCTAAAATAAAAGAACCAAAGGAGCCACTTTCGTGGTGCTTTGGTTCTTTATTTGTTTATTTTTCTAGCTTTTTAACAAGTTTAGTTGCAATATCGGCATAAATTTTACCAATCGGGTGAGTTTCTTCGTAAATAGAAGGAGCAAAATCTTTCTCGTCGTCCATCGTTGGCTGACCGAGCGGAATTTGACCGAGTAAATCTGTCTGTAAGTCTTTAGCTAGCTTTTCTCCGCCACCTTTACCGAAGATATACTCTTTTTCACCAGAAGCTTTATTTTCAAAATAACTCATGTTTTCGATGACACCGACGACTTCATGGTTTGTCCGAAGCGCCATCGCACCCGCTCTGGCTGCTACAAATGCAGCGGTCGGATGTGGAGTCGTAACGATAATCTCTTTGCTTGACGGGAGCATATCATGAACGTCTAACGCGACATCACCTGTTCCAGGAGGCAAATCAAGCAACAAATAATCTAAATCGCCCCACTCAACTTCCGCGAAAAAGTTATTTAACATTTTTCCTAGCATCGGGCCGCGCCAAATGACCGGAGAGTTATCTTCGACGAAAAAGCCCATCGACATCACTTTCACGCCGAATTTTTCTGCTGGATAAATTTTTTCAGCAATCACTTTCGGACGAGAGTCAATCCCCATCATGTCAGGAACACTAAAGCCATAAATGTCAGCATCAATAATTCCAACTTTTTTACCGAGACGTGACAAAGCCGTTGCGATGTTTACCGTGACAGTAGATTTTCCAACGCCGCCTTTTCCACTCGCAATCGCAATAAATTTAGTTTTATTATCTGGACGCAAAAGCGGTGGCATTTGTGGATTTGGTTGGTGGCGTGCACCTCCTTGACTTTGTGAACTTCCGTCCAAATTTTCGAAGCGGAGCCCAACCGACTCAGCACCTGCCCCTTTTAACAAATTGACAATTTGCTGTTGTACTTGCATTTGTTCCGCAGTGCCTGTCCGATTAAGCGCGATTTTCACACTGACGTATCCATCTTTTATTTTAACTTCACGGACGCCGCCCGTGTCGACAATACTTTTATGTAAATCAGGATCTTGGACTTGCTGCAAAATTTCTTTTACTTTCTGTTCAGTTAACAACGTCGGTCACCTTCTTCCAAAGTTCTATTTGCTTACGTTAATTAGTATAGCATTAATCGATTCTGAACCTCAAAAAAACCACCTTATTCAGTGAAAGAAATCAGAATTTGTTCACATTATTTGCTCAGCTTACTTCAACGAAGCCGAATGAACATTCAAATAGAATTACTTTTCTGGTGCCTTTTCATTTGTGAAATATCTAAGAATGCCTCGATAAATGGAAATAGCAACTTTATTTTGATAATCTGAATCGGCTAATAGCTCCGCTTCACTTGGATTTGACAGAAAACCGACTTCCACGATCGCACCCGGAATGTTCGCTTCCTTTAAAATGAAAACACTTGATAGCTGTTTCGCATGTCGAGTTGTGTTCTCGAGATTTTGTCGAAGTTCATCTTGAATGAAGCGAGAAAGGTCACGACTATCATCATTTGTCGGATTGTAAAACGTTTGCGCACCTCTCCATCTCGGAGAAGGGATCGCATTTAAATGAACACTAATAAATAAATCACGATCGGAAGCATTAATAATTGCCAATCGGTTGTATAAATCTTTCGTTTTACGGCGGCTATATCCACGTAAATCTTCGGGTGCTAAATCACGATCCGTCTCACGTGTCATAATGACATAAGCTCCCGCTTCTTGTAAGTAATCTCGTAGCATTAACGAAATCTCGAGCGCAATCTCCTTTTCAACTACTTCACCACTTCGACCGACCGCCCCTCCATCTACCCCACCATGTCCAGGATCAATAACGATCACTTTCCCAGTTAATGGTAAGTTCCAGCTCGCATTTGAACCGACGTACGTCTTATATAAATAAAATCCAATCCCAACAAGAAATAAACAACCGATCAATGCCGAACCAATGTAAACCCTTGTTTTCACATTGCTCCCCTCCACGTAAGACAGCCTCTCTTGTACACTTTATTATGAAGCGAACAACAATATAACGTGGAGATGGAATTTTTCAAAATATTAATGTAACCGAAGACGGCGACGCTTTACTCCTTTTTGATAGCCGATACGCCACCACAATTCAATGAATGATTCACACGTAAAATACAACTCTTCGAGCACGACGTCGTACTCCCCCCAAAACAACCAATAATCATACAACGTATTAGTAAATTGCTGAATCACACGCTCGGCCCGTTCTCGAACCATTTGTTCTGTTTCGCCGTAATGACTAAACCGACTGTATGATACACCTTCCAAATAGGCTTCAATTGCAACATCAATGCTCGTCTCTTCTAACTCTCTCTGGATGTACAACGAACGGTCATAATAAGGCAAAAAACGTTTGCGAGCATCTTTAATCACTTCAGTTAACGTAAGTTCCATTAATGCATTTCGTTCAAATAAAAGTCGCTTTTGCTCTTTACGTTCAAAAAAATTTGTTATGACATTCACAAGTATCCCCCCGATAAGCTTGTTTTGTTTAGTTTTTTCCATCAATGTGATGTTATTCAGGAAAAGAGTGGGATCTGAAGCTACAAAATTTGATATAATTGGACATCATCATTGAACTTTAATTTGGAGATAGTATGTATGGATAAAAAAGTGAACATTCTCGATATCGAATTTCATAATACAACAAAGGAAGAAATGACAAACATTTTGGTCGAACGAATTGAAGCAGATGAAAAAACATTTGTTGTCACTGCAAATCCTGAAATTGTAATGTATGCGAATGAGCATCATGATTATAGGCAAACGTTACAAGCAGCAGATTATATTGTCCCTGATGGCATCGGTATTATTATTGGGGCAAAATTGTTAAAACAACCGTTGCAAGAACGTATAGCAGGTTTCGATTTAATGAAAGACCTTCTTCATGTCGCTCACGAAAAATCATTACGCGTATTTTTTTTAGGCGCAAAAAAACACGTCATCGTAAAAGCAATAGATAACATATCAAAGCAATACCCAAATATGAACATTGTCGGATACCATCACGGTTATTTTGATTTAATCGATGAATCGGTACGAGACATGGTAAAAGCAGCCAATCCTGACCTCGTTTTTGTCGCATTAGGCTATCCGAAGCAAGAACTGTGGATTAGAGGGAATTTACCAATATTTGAAAAAGGTGTTTTTATGGGGGTTGGTGGTAGCTTCGATGTTTGGGCTGGCGAAGTGAAACGGGCTCCAGTCTTTTGGAGGAAACTAAACTTAGAATGGCTGTACCGCTTAATTAAACAACCTTCACGTTGGAAAAGAATGTTGTTTTTACCCCGTTTTATTTTTAACGTGATGAAAAAAAGAGCATGACTTTAGCACCATCCTCGTCACGCTCTTCTTTATATTATTCTTCCGTATGTTCACTCGCCATTTCAGTTGGACTCGAAGTGGTAAGTTCAAGATGAGTTTTTAAATCCGTTTTTAACTCGGCTAAAGCTAAGTTGTCGAGTTGCCAATAATAAACGTTTAGCCCTCTGCTATTCGGAAGACGAAGATCATTTCCTTCTAAATTCAATGTTTCAACGACTAAATTTCCGGATATCCCATAATCGATGAATGCTTTCATTTCATCGAACGTCATATTCGTCTTCATATTCGAGCCAATTGCTTCGATTACGTCGCCATATTTAACGACAGATGTTCCTGATGCTGCTCTCTTCAAAATCGCTTTCATAATTTCTTGTTGTCGCTTTCCTCGTTCAATATCGTTATCAAGCTTTCTCGTTCGGGCAAGCGCAAGTGCTTCTTCCCCATTAAGCCGTTGCAGTCCAGCTTCTAACGTAATCGCATTTGGGCGATCTTTTGAATCTTGCTCTGAGAACGTATAAGGGACGTCTACATCAATTCCGCCGAGCGCATCGACAACTTCCATAAACGCTTCAAAATCAAGGCGGACATAATAGTCAACAGGAATCTCTAGCAAGTTCTCTACTGTTTCGATCGTAGCACGCGGCCCTCCATGACTATGGGCATGATTAATTTTCGTTTCATACCCAACTTCAGGAACATACACGCGCGAATCTCGAGGAATCGACAAAAGCTTGACTGATTTTTCATCTTTATTTAACGTGGCAAGCATTAAAGCGTCCGAGCGTCCATTTTCATCATTTCCCCGCTTCTCGCTCGTATCAACTCCAATAAACAACACCGAAACGTTGTCAAAGTTCGGATCGACTCGTTTATCACGTAAATCCGATTTCCCCCGATCGTCAAAAAAAGCATTGCTCATGATGACTTCAGCTTTTTTGTATAAGTATGCACCGTATCCCGTACTTACAATTGCAATTAATAATATTGGAAACACTAAAAACCAAAATACTTTTTTTCTTCTTCTTTTTTTTCTTTGAGCTAAACGTCCCATACTAGGGTTCTCCTTTTCCAAAAAATAAGTAAAATTCAAATTTCGTTAAACTCCATAATACTATGTTTTTCTACAAACGTAAAACATAATTTTATAGATCCCCCAAACCTCGTTTTCATCAAGCTATTCGTCATGTTCAACAGACGTATAAAACGTATCAACGAAGCGTTGGCTAGCATTTCCCGTCGAAAATTCATTCCATTCCTTAGCAAATTCGACAACTTTCTTAAGGTCAAAATTGTTTTCCAGAATGACTTCGATTAGTTCATCAGTTTGTTTTACAACAGGACCTGGAACAAGACTCTCATAAGATTTCCACAGTCCACGTTGTCGTTCATATTCTTCTAAATCATATGCGAAGAACACCATCGGCTTATGCAACAATGAAAATTCAAACGGAATCGAAGAGTAATCCGTAACGAGAATATCCGTTATGACTAACAGATGATTACTGTCATCATAGTTCGATACATCATATACAAAATTCGGATACTCATTCATTACATTCATATTAACAGCTGGATGAAGGCGTAATAACAACACATACTCTTCTCGAAGCGCCTCATACATGTCTTGGATGTTTAACTTTAAGCTTGAAACAGTGAACTCATTATCCCGATATGTTGGAGCATATAAAATCACTTTCTTTTCCTTACTCATCGGGTAGGTTTCCTGTAACGATTGTTTCACTCGCGACATTTCATCCGCATCAAAAAAGAAATCCGTTCTTGGGATTCCGCTTCGTACGATACGTTCATCAGGCAATCCGAAGCTTTCTCGAAAAATGGACGCCATTTTATTACTGCCAACGACGACGTAATGAAAACGATCATACACTTTTTTAAATCGTTTTAAAGCTCGTGGTGAACGTTCTTGAATCGTTCGATCTTTTAATCCGAATTGCTTAATCGCACCCGCTGCATGCCACAGCTGAATGCATCTCACATTTGACTTAAAATCACTCGCAGCCAAAAAACCATAATAATTATCGATAATAACAGTCGTAGATGTCGCAAGGTGGTAAATAGAGCGAAGCCATTGAAGTGGAAAGCGAAGTTCAAAATGTAAAATGGGATGATGAACGTGCTCTTCAAAGTTCATGTGACATTGAGACGTTTTCAAAATAACAATCTGTTCATCCGTTCGTTTTTCAAGTTCTTTTACCGTAAATAAAATATTATCCCCAAAGGAAGCCACAAATGTTGACTTCTTCTTTTGGGGATACCATTTAAAGAACGTAAAAAAGACAGAGAAAACGAACAAATAAATCGATACAGCTAATTCTCTACCCATTTTTCGCATTATTCAAATCTTGCTTTATTTTCGTTGTCGAAATGCCAACCGTTCTTGGCAAATAAACCACTTCGCAGTATTCCTTAAGAAAGTCAAATTCGCCTTCCCAATCATCCCCCATAACGAACACATCAATATTATGATTAACAACATCTTGCACTTTTTGTTCCCACGTATGCTCAGGGATCACCTCATCAACGTAACGAATCGCCTCAAGGATCGCTTTTCTTTGCTCAAACGTATAGTACGCTTTCTTACCTTTTAAAGCATTGAATTCATCTGACGAAATCGCAACAATCAAATAATCACCGAGTTCTTTTGCGCGACGTAAAATATTAATATGTCCAATGTGAAGTAAATCAAATGTTCCATACGTAATTACTTTCTTCATTTTTAAGCCTCCAACGGCATCTTTTAAAACTCAATACTTAATTTTAAACACAACCTCATTCTATTGCAACGATGAATGAAATTCAACAACGTTCCGTTTACTTTTTAGACAAAAGTTTGCTCTAAAAAAGAAATGCCATACACAGAAAAGTTTTTCTGCATATGGCAAATCAATTATTTTTCTTCTAGAAATGTAATACCATCTGAGTGAATCCAACCTTCTAATTCATCATAAATCACTTTAAACCAACTACCATCAACTTCAATAATTTCTAGTTCTGTTTCAGCTGGAATTTGCCCAATAATATTTTCATCGCTTTCATCGGAAGGCGAGTGACGTAAGAGCACTTCCTCAATCGTCATACCTATCTCTTCAACGAGTTCTTCACTTTCTTCTTCAGTTTCTTCTCTATTTGACGTTTCATCTTCTTGGACTGGCGGTGTTTCAGGCTCTACGAGTTTAGTAGAATCATCCTCTTTTATCGGTTCATCTTCAGATTTAAAAATTTCATGTTGCTCAAACGACTCAAGTAAATTCTGAGAAGAATTTAATGACATACGAGTAGACGCGCTTACTGGTTCAGGAGAAGGCCCAGGCTGATTATTAAATTTAGGCACATCAAAAACCAATATATAATTGTCAAGCGTATTATAAATTTCAGCAATTCTATTCGTTTGCAATACAGCCCATTGCACGTGAGTTGCATATTGTGGATATCCTGGACTTACTGGATTCCACTTCATTTTGTAAAGAGTATCTTGGCCACGCGTTATATAACTATTAATGCTTGCGGCACCCCCAACAATAGCATCATATGGCGTAAACCAACCTTGGTCAAACGCATATTTAGCTCCCCCATTTATTGGGTCACTATCTACAGCCCCATAACCATACATATTGTAGACGGTATGTTTAGTTCGGGATGTTCTAGCCGGCTCACCATTTGAATCTCTTGTTACTTTTCCGTTTGCATCTACAGGTACTCCATTTGCTAACGTAGAACCACCATTTCCAGTTTCATGCAAAGCATGTGCTATTAAATAAGCTTCATTAATATTATGTTTCTTACCAGCATCTATAAAAGCTTTTGCCATATTTCTTAAAATACCTTTATTATAAAGTATTTTCTCATTTACTTCTTTTTCGTTTAGTCCTGCAGGCTGAGACAAAACTAAAAACTGATAAAACCCTGTTGTGCCTCTAGGAAAGTTAGCTGGGTTAGCATAATACTCAACTTCTTGACGTGTTGCATTAATCTTACCTGCCCCATCAGATTTTGCTCTTTCTCCTATCATTTGAGCATCTACCATACTCTTAAACGAGTAATTATAATGTGTGTAGTTGACAATATCTTCAGTCGTCACATCGCTCTTATGAATATAACCCGTATGTGGCTTCCCATTCAAGTAGACTGTCGCTTCATACCAATTTCTCGATAGTTCACGAAACTTTAAGATTGAATGCTTCTTATAGCTTTTTAGTAACTTTGAACTTCTTGAAGCCCCTGCATACACATGCGTTGGGCTTTTTAATGCTCGTCCATCTAATCGCTTTTGCGAGTTTACTAGTTGGTCGACGTGACTTTTACTGATGTAACCGGTTGTTGGTTTTCCTTTTATATAGACAGTCGCCTCGTACCAGTTACTAGTAAACGTACGATATTTTAATTGGCTTCCTGAAGCATACGACTTTAATTTTTTTGCACTTGTAGATGCTCTTGCATAAACAGATGTTGGAACTTGAGTTCCTATTCCTCTTAATGTTTCTCTATCTTTTTCAGGAATTGCATTCTCTACGTGCGATTTATGAATATAACCTGTTTGGCGCTTTCCATTAACATAAACTGTCGCTTCATACCAGTTGCTAGTAAACGTACGGTATTTCAAAATTGAACCCGCTGCATATGTCTTCCATGACGATCTTGTTGAAGCATTTTTATAAACAGCGGTCGGTTGGCGTAAAGCAACCCCAGTTAGTGAACTTTGATTTTCAGTGGCATTATCAACATCTTGTCGATGAATATAACCCTTTCTAGGTTTACCATTTATGTAAACTGTTGCTTCGTACCAATTGCTAGAAAACGTACGATATTTTAAAATTGCACCAGTAGCATAATTTTTTAATGAAGATTTTCTTGAGGCATTCGCATAAACATGGGTAGGATTTTTCAATGCAACACCGTGTAACTCTTTTTGATTTTGCGTTGCATTTTCAACGTCATTTTTGTGAATAAAACCTCGTTCCCATTTTCCATTTACCTTGACAGTTGCACGATACCAGTTGTTGTTATAGTCTGTATATTTTAAAATAGAACCTGACTCATAAGACTTCCAACTGCCGGAATCTGTCGATGTATCTTTATATACGTGAGTCGGATTTTTCAATGCAATTCCGAAGTACGTGTTCGCTGCATGAACAGTCGATGGTTGCATTGAAACAACAAAAATCAATGAAACTACTAAACTAACGACAATAGTGATTAAAGATTGTCTTTGTTTCAAAAAGAAATATTCCCCCTTGTATTTATTAAAAAGTGTTAAAGTTAGATTTCCCCCCTTTGCATGAAGAAAGTTATACCTATTATTACAGGATTAGACAAAAAAGTTAAGGATTTTCTAAAAATAATTAAACTAAATTGACTTTCACTAATTATCATTTTCAACTTAAGTATACTATAATAACTGAGTGGACAACCGATACTTCTAATAAATAAGATCTTGAGGTGTACTGTAATGTTACTTACAAAATTATTAAATAGATTACGAGTGAAAAAAACAAAGCAATTAAAAAATAAATTGAGCCTCGTTCAAAAAGATAATACTATTTTTATTAATGGAACATTCAGTAACACAAATTACATTATAAAAGGATTGTGGTTCGTATCTAGAAACGAAAATCAGACAATCAAACTAAATTCGGAACAGGCATCTTCTGAATTTCAATTTGAAATTAATTTACTTAATAACGATAAATTTATTCGTGGAGTTTCCGATATTTTTGATTTATTCCTCTATGTAAGTGTTGCGAAAAAAGATCTACCTAAAAATAAATATAAAGAACTACAAAATATAATGGACCCAAGATTTTAGACAGCAAGAAAGGATATGTTAAGGTAGGTTTATGAAACAAAAAAGGAAACGATAT
>NZ_JBEUEL010000051.1:0-10803 GCF_041725775.1 Pueribacillus sp. YX66
TGGCAAGATAGGAAGGAGCAAAACTCAATGCACCTTAAATTTATAAAAAAGTTGTCTTGACGATGGGGTCCACTTTAATTCGTTGCTATCATGTTTATCTTCTTTCTCGCTGATTGTGCGCCAGCCTTCCTCTATGAGATTCTTGTACTTTGAGAGAAAGAGATGCCCGGCACAGTTCGTATGAATAGTTAGTGATTGATATTGGGCAGCAGAATAAAACTGCATGAAAAAGCGTTCAAGAATTAAATGATAGATTTTTTCTTCATCTGTTGATAGATTACTAGGGATTACTGGTTCAGGTAAAAGTGCATGATGGTCGTCTACTTTCGCAGGATTGCAAATTCGTTTGTTACGCGTATGTACAAGGGATGGGTTCATCCCATTTTTTACGTATTGTGTAAATTGGCCTTTCAATGCTTGATGACTTTTTAACATAAGAGGAACTTCATTCTCCGTAATATATCGGTTAGAAGTTCTCGGATATGTAATGCATTTATGTGTTTCATATAAACTTTGAGCAAGTTTTAATGTTTGCTTCGCTTTAAATCCAAATCGTTGATTTGCTAGATTGGTTAAGTCTGTGAGATTGAAAAGAAGCGGGACAGGTTCGTATTCGTTTTTCTCCTCCATCTCTATAATTTCTCCGTTTTGATTTAGAATTTCAGATTTTATTTTCTCCGATAGTTGACGTTCTTTGATCATATCTCCCTGCCATTTTCCAATATACGTTGCGTTTCCTTGTTTGAATGTTGCTGTTATCGGAAAATAAGGTTCTTTTTTAAATGTCTCTCTTTCCATATGTCGTTTATAGATAAGTGCAAGTGTAGGGGTTACAACTCTCCCAATTTTAAGTAGTGTTCCTGATTTTGCTGTAAATGCTCGTGTTGCGTTAATACCGATAATCCAATCGGATCGGCTGCGGGTAATGGCTGCAACTCTTAAACCTTCAAATTCATTCCAGTCTTTAAGTTTCTTATAGGTGGTTTGAATACCTGATGGTTGCAGGGATGAAGTCCACAATCGTTTGATTGGCCGCTTTGTTAAGTTTAGATATTTGGCGATGTAATAAAAGATGAGTTCACCTTCGCGTCCTGCGTCGCACGCATTAATGATGACATTTGCATCCGTTGCTAATTTTTTAATGATTTGAAGCTGACTTGATTTATTTGGAATGGGTTTTAAATTGAACATTTTTGGAATGATTGGTAGTGTTTCCAATGACCATTTTTCTGAAGGTTTTTCTGAAGGGTCAAGTTCCAAAAGATGTCCGATTGCCCATGTGAAGATCATATTATTTTTTCCGACAATAAAGCCCTTTTTCATGTCGTTGGAAGGACTAAGTGCTTTAGCAATACTAATAGCCATATCACGCTTTTCTGCGATGAATAGAGTAGTACCCATATGGTTCCTCCCTGTATATATAATGTAATGAAGCTGAAAAAGACAAAGAGCACCCTATCTAAGTAGATAGAGTGCTCCTCTTTTCATAGTTTTATTGTATCTTACTGATACGCTTCGAGCAAGAACGGACTTACTGGAGATTCTTTACCCCGATATAGTTTTGGAGAAGAAATAACGAGTCTCTCTTTTGCCCGTGTAACTGCAACATATGCAAGTCTACGTTCTTCTTCTAATGCTTGCTTGTTGTCTTGTTGCTCTTTCTCTCGATCGTTTTGATTTTCTGCGTTTGTCGCTGAAGCGTGTGGAAGAATGCCGTCCGAAAACCCTAAAATGTGAACGATATCAAACTCTAAACCTTTTGACATATGAATGGTCATGAGTCTAACAGCGTTGGGATTTTCTTGTTTTTTCAGCTCTTCCATTTTTTTATGGGCTTCAATGACGAGATCGATAAACGCAATGTATTCCGCTACTGTTGAAAAGCGTTTTGCTGAACTCTCTAGTTCATCTAACATTTCCAGTAAAAACTCTTTGTGAAGTGTTAGATTTTTGGTTTCATCCATGTCTAAGTATTGGTTGTAAAATGAATTTCTGATATATTGAATGGCTCTTACGGGAGTCATCTCTTTTAACGTCTGTATTAATGTTAATCGCTCATAAACTTTTTGTTTTTGAAATTCTTTCGTTGGAAGTGTAAGCAAAAACGATAATGCAGGTTTATCTTCCTCAAGCGTTGCGTAATAAGCAGCGTGTGAGGACGCAATTTTCTTGCTAATGTATAACGTCGGGGCAATATCTCCTACGGATTCTATGTCATTTGGATTTACGGCCAAACGTAAATGAGCAAGAACGGGTTTAATAAGTGACTGTTCGTAAAAGAGTTGGTCATTCCCTAGTACGATAAAGGGAATGTTCCTCCGTACCAATTCATCTCTAATTGAGCGAGAGAGGCTATTCGTGCGGTACAACACACCAAAATCCCGAAATTCCTTTTCACCTTCATTCACTTGAGACAAAATTTGATTGACGGTCCATAACGCTTCTTGTTCCGTATCTTCAGGACGAATATAGATAGGTGGATGGTCATTTTTAAATGTTGCTTTACACGTTTTTCCGATACGCTCAGTGTTGTACTTAATGATCTCATTCCCTAATCCGACAATGTAGCTTGTGGAGCGGTAGTTAATAGACAAGATTATCTTTTTAAGTCCGCTGTATGTCTGTTCGAGGTTTAAAATATACTCTGGTGAAGAATTACGAAATCCGTAAATGAGTTGATCTTCATCCCCGACAAAAAACACGTTGTCATGTTCAGGATTAGTCATAAGTGAGATAAGCTCATGTTGAATTTTGTTGCAGTCTTGGTATTCGTCTATGCAAAGATACCGAAATTGCGATTGGATACTGTACCTAAAATCTTCATCATTCTTTAAGAGATCATAGGCTTCGAGTAAAATATCATCAAAATCCATGTAATGTTCTTGAACGTTTATCGATTCGTATTCACGGTAGATGGATTGAATGTCCTTTTGAATGTGATTCTCGGTTGGTAAATCGTCTGGACGCAACATGGATGATTTAAAGGTTGATATTAAACTTAAAACCGTTTCAGGCTCATAAGCCTCATCTAGTCTATGTTTTCGTAAAATGTTTTTCATGATGTATTCTTTTTGTTTTTCGCTTGCGAGTATTTTTTCGGTATATCCATGTTTTCTTAACATGCGAAGAAATACAGAATGGAATGTACCTGATACGATCTGATTTGCTATACCTGTTCCAATCGAAGAAATTTGATCGATCCGTTGTAGCATTTCCTTTGCAGCCGCACGCGTGAAGGTTAATAACAAGATTTCGTTAGGTCTGACATCTTGATCATAGGTTAAGATGTACGCTGTCCTGGAAGCTAAAACCCGCGTTTTGCCGGAACCCGCACCAGCAAGGATTAAATGAGGTCCGTGGATAGAACGAACCGCTTCAACTTGTTCAGGGTTTAAAAATATTCCCTGTTTCTGTAACTGATAAACTAAAGTGGACAGTTTCCGCTAAATAAAAATGAACACTTTATTTAGAAAGAAATAATCCATCACTGGTATGATATTAATATATTTGGCAGTGGTGGAGGTAGAAAAGGTGGATAAGTGGGAAATGTACATGGAAATTCATCAGTTACTGAAACAAGGATTTAGTAAAACAAAAGTGGCAAAGAAACTTGGTATTTCAAGAACAACTGTATACCGCTATTTAAAACGGAATCCAGAAACAATGTCGAAATGGATAAAGACAACAAAAAGACGAAGAAGAAAGTTAGATGTTTATAAAAATGAAATTTTAGGATGGTTACGTAAAAATCCAGATATGACAGCTGCACAAGTATTGGATTGGTTACAAGAAAAATACGAACATCTTGAAGTGGCCGAAAGTACCGTCAGGTTGTATGTAAGAGAATTGCGTGAAGAATATGATATACCAAAAGAGACGGTAACAAGAGACTATGAAGCTGTACCTGAAACTCCTTTAGGAGCACAAATTCAAGTGGATTTTGGCGAAACAAAACAACATACACCAGACAATAAAACAGTCAAGCTATATTGTATTTCATTTGTTTTGTCTCATTCACGTTATAAGTACATGGAATGGTTAGATCGACCGTTTACAACGAGAGATGTGATACAAGCTCATGAAAATGCTTTTCGTTACTATGGTGGAATAGCGGATGAACTTGTCTATGATCAAGATTCGCTCATTCTCGTTAGTGAAAATGGTGGAGATCTTATTTTAACAAAAGAGTTTCAAGCTTATAGAGAAGAAAGAAATCTTATCATTCGCATGTGTAGAAAAGCAGATCCAGAAAGTAAGGGGAAAATAGAAAGTGTCATTAAATATGTAAAGAAAAATTTCGCAAAGCACCGAGTTTATCATGGATTGGACGTATGGAATGAATCAGCGTGGAAATGGCTGAAACGTACGGGGAACTATAAGCATCATCACACAACAAAAAAGAGACCAGTCGAAGTGTTCGCCCTTGAAAAGCAACACTTACGTCCAGTCTCTTCCCCCATCGCAAACTATTTAGATTGCGATATAAACCATGATTCCAGTATAACAAGAAGTGTACGAAAGGACAATACTATTTGGTATCAATCGAACCGATATAGTGTGCCACTTGGAACGTACAACAAGGTAAAACAAGTATATGTCGAAGAAGCAGATAATGAATTAATTATTAAAGAGACAGAAAATGGAAAAATAATCGCACAACATAAAATAGAATCTGGAAAAGGACAGCTCGTCCAAGATACAAATCATTTACGCGATCGCACTAAAGGAATTGACACGTATATTGAAACGGTAGCGTCGTACTTTAGTGACCATGATAAAGCAATGAACTATTTACAAGCAATTAGAGAACGACTACCACGTTATACTCGCGATCAATTACAAATGATTGTAAACGCAATGAAGAACGAAGAACAAAAACAAATTGATTTAGCTTTAGAGGAGTGTATAAAAAGGGGTTTCTATAGTGCAACAGAGTTTATCGATATCGTTCAGTATCTGAACCGACAACGACAAAGTAATAGTTACAGTAATGTAGCAGAAAATGATGAAATTAAACCGATTCATCCGTGGAGTGAATCAGCTTTACAAACAAACATCCAAAAGCGAGATGTTCAGGAATACCTTGCCGTAATGGAAGGTGATGTAAGATGAGTCAGATGAAGAGATTACAAGATATACTAAGAAACCTTCGGTTTGGAGAAACAGCAGCATTTCTACCGGCCCTGTTAGAAAACGCTGAAACAAATGATGATACACACGCAACCTTTTTAATGAACGTGATGGAATACGAACAAAAAAGACGTGAAGAAAAAAAGATTGAGCGACACTTAAAATGGGCAACCTTTCCGTATCATAAAACGTTAGAGAAGTTTAATCTTGGAGAGCAAAACTCATTAAGTCAAAAGCAATTTAATAAGCTCAAAGAACTTATATGGATCGAGCAATTATATAATTTAATTTTATTAGGACCTCCAGGTGTGGGGAAAACGCACCTGGCCATCGGCTTAGGAATGAAGGCCATTTATCAAGGATATAAAGTAATATTCACAACAATGGGAGCGTTAGTCCAAACATTAAAAACGGAAGAAGTCACCCGTAAATCACAAACGAAAATGAAGCGTATCAGAAATGCGGATCTCGTCATTATCGATGATTTAATGTTTATGGCGATGAATCAAAGCGAGGCAAACTTATTATTTCATTTAATTAATGACCTATATAATACTGCAAGTATTATTCTTACATCAAATAAGGCACCAAAAGAATGGGGGGAGCTATTAGGTGATCCTGCAATTACAACGGCTATTTTAGACCGAATATTGCATCGTGTAGAGATTATTCACTTAAACGGTGATAGTTATAGAATGAAGCATAGAAAATCTATTTTTGAGCAAGAAAGTGTAACAAATTAATTAGCGAAAACTGTACCATTTTATTTGACGGTTACAGTTTCTCAAGTTCTCGAAAAAACGGGGCATCTTGTTCATCATTCTTTACGAATTCTTTAGATGATGTTGTATCTGCTATGTCGGATTCTATGATTTCTTTTCGTTTACTCCCGATTGGTTGATGGAAACTCCTTTTTGTTAAGAACATGTATATCTCCCCCATAACAAAAGAAGTGCTACGATATATTGGTTCTATCATAGCACTTCATTCTTGTTTAGAGCCATTTTATAATGGCTGCTTCTAATAAAATATGTTTGTCCATTTTGCCTGTTTTCATTTGTGAGTCCAGATCAGAACACTCAAGCAAAAGATTGAACAACGTTTCTTTAGAGAAGTTCTCCGCTTGTTCTGTCGCTACGGTTACAGCATAAGGGTGTAGACCTAGTTGTTTCGCTAAACTAGATTTTTGCTCACCTTTGTCTAGTAACTGTTTGACTTGAAACATAATGCGGTACTGTCTTGCAAGTAGTAGCAAGATTTTGATAGGATCTTCTCCAAGCCTGAATAAGTCCTCTAATAATGTAAGAGCACTTTTGTTTTTTCTAGCCACTCGGTCAATTAGTTTAAACACGTCATTTTCTAACGTTCTTGCGAGCAGCGGTTCAATCATTTCCTTATCGATCGTTGGTTCGTCTGTTAGGTTCAAGCAAACCTTTTCGATTTCTTTGTCTAATAGATATAGATCGTTTCCTAACTGTTGTGCCATGAAATTGATTGCCTCAGCTGTCACTTCTTTCCCATGTGATTCAAACTTTTCTTCAATCCACCCGTTTACATAGCGAAGCGGTTTAGCTTCATAGGATTCAGCCGTTTTAAGCATTTCTTTTACGACTTTCTTCCGTCGATCTAATTTTTCACTTTGCGAAATAAAGATCATGGTTGTATCTGGTGATGGATTGTTTAAGTATTGAATGACTTTTTCTACATCATGTTTTGGTTTTGATGTGTTTTCCCCGGTTAAAAAGAAGCAGTCTTTTAAGACAATCGTTTTTTTGTCACTAAATAATGATCCCATTTGAGCATCTTCAATCGCGTTTTGAACAGGGGTTTCTCTCATGTCATACGTTGAAACTGATGTTTCATCTTTGACAATTTCTGACTTTTTCAAATCAATTAAGTATGGTTCAAGTCCGTACAGTACATGAATCAAGTCAAATCCCTCCAATCAAGTTTTGCCAATTCTCCTTAAAAAAGTTTTAAAAGAACCCTTTTAACATGCCCCATGCTCGGATAAGTCCAATCACTGTAAAGACAATACTTAGAATTCCGAAGATGAAAGACTTTACTTTGCGGATAACGAACCAGATTAGTAAAATACCAACCACAAGGAATACCAATCCAAACTGGTTGTACATTTGTAAAATCCAATCCATACATTTCCCCTCCTTTGTCATTTATAAGTGCAAAAAAAGCACTTTTACAAATGAATAAACAGCACAAAAACTGTTTGGATTCACTCGTAAAAGTGCTTTTGGTTAGTTCGTTCTCTCCCGCTTGGGTGAGACAAAAAAATAAAATAAAAGGTTCGTTATCCTTTATAATAATCGAACCTTGATGAACCTTCAATGTTTATTTTTGTTTAAAGTCGGTAAGATGGGGCAATATACATTTGATTTTTATAAGGTGGATAAAGGTTTTCGTCATCCTTCTTGCAAACGGTGTGAAAATCCTGAGCAACAAGGTAAGCTCGACCGCTACCATAAAAGTAACTTAGCGTTGAAGGGGAAAAACCTAATTGCTTTTTGATTTTATTAACAACCGTAGATAACTTTTTTGGTTCTTCTTTAAGATAAAGAAGATGTAACGATTGATTATTTTTATCGAAGTAATGATTAAAAGACGTCACTGTTTGCCTCCATTCTTTGTTGAGTTGAACGGTGCTAAGAGATTTTATTAGTTACAATGGCTCCATAGGGACGACGATAAAGAGTTTCTAGTATATGTTTTTGAGTGTCCAGCGGCAAATTGGAATAATTCCTAATTTCAGACTCATAAGTTTTACGGAAAGGTAATAGCATTTCGATATACTCAGTCAATATACGTTTGTCATTACCCGCAACATCATCTTTTTGCTGTTCAATAGCAGATATAAAATAATCAATTTCTAGTACATGAATTGATAAGATTGGTACTTTTTCGGATTCCCAGTGTAGTAATAATAAGTCATATAAATCTTCAAGAAAGGAATTAAGAACAAATGTGATGTCAGGTTTTACTAATTCGTCTATTCCATCTATATCTTCTATATCCTCGTTGTCTAAATTCATAAATTCACCATGTAGGGCGTTTGCAAAAACAGAAATTAAAGGTTCTAGGTGTTGGGGTTTTATAAGTATCTGTATCGGTATTTTAACAAAATGGTATTTCGGTTCAAAAGGTAGAACGTCCATATAAATCAACTCCTCATTGAATGTGTGAACTTCTATGTTGTTTTTAGTTTTCACAATAGACCGAAGTTTTAATCATGAAGTTCTCATTCAGTTGGAGTTATTAAAAAAGATTCTGAAAACTACTAGGTGTTAAGCGGTCATCTTCTAGCATTAATTCTCGCTTCGCCATTTCGAACGCGTCACAGTTTAAATGACGTGAAATAATGGGTTCTAGTTTGTTCCATTCCTCGGTGGCTCGTTGTTTCTCTTCTTCTGTACCGTGAACGAGCATACCGTTCAAAATAATCATTTTTTCCATTAACACAGCTGCATCTAATGAAGTTAATCCTTTTACTTCTGGTTTCATCTCGATCATCCTTTCTATTGTCGTATATATGATTAAAGTTTGGTTCTTAACTAAATTGTCGTAACCATAATTGTTTTCGCTGGATGGGGTGTTTATCAACGCGTGGCCGCGATTTGCTGTTCCATGATCCCCCTTGAGTAATGTGTTTCAACTTAAAGCCTGATGCTTTTAAGGAAGTTCCTGTTTCTTCGGCTAATGTATACGTAATGACTCGTTTGTATCCCATCGCTTTAGCAACAGCACAAGCCGCTGCATACAACTTACTTACACCATTTTTATAGGCTTCTTTCACACAGCATCGCGTAACTTCTAGTGTGAATTTATCATCTTGGTGGCGAGAAACAGGTCTACCAGCAATAATAACACCGACAATCAAATCACCATCATATAAAGCGATGGAAAACTTGTGTCCTTGAGGGGAAATGTGATGTCGGTGATGCTGATTTACGAAATCCGCTGCCTCGCGAAGAGTAATCGGTTTTGTTTGTAATCTTAATGGTTTCAGTTTGTAATATTCTTTTGCTTCCTTTGTAGCGCTTTTATAGGATCGGGCTGAGTCCCATAAAACTTGGTATCCATCATGGTGTAACTGCCATCTCACTTTACCAGTCACCTGTTCGTCTTTTAAGATGAGAAACTGTTTTGTTTTTTCTTTGTAAAATATCCAATACCACACGAGATGTCTCCCCCCTACTTCTAGGCAGTTACTTTTGTTTGTTAAAAAGTTTTCTTTTCAAATCGATGATTTGGCTACCGAAAAGTAAGTCCCATGTTGAAAGGCTTGTGTGAATGCCACGAAAAATGTAGCGAAAATAGATTTTATCGTTATACCATTTGAAATTCGTTAATAGTTTAAAAGAATTTGAGGTGACATCGCCTTCAACCAGAATGTAACCTGCTGATTTTATGATGTACGTTTTGTCTCTTGGCAAAGAGTGTATAGGCAGCACGTACTTATAAGGTCTAGGATTCCCCTCTAAATAATGAGCATTATGAAAAGAACGCATTGTTGGCTCTTCGGAAAACTTGGAATCTGATAAATGAAACCAAACAAATTTACGACCACGGAATTCATTAGTTAAATATTTCGTTGTTTGTTTGTCAGGATTTGCTTTTAATGTATATTCGTTCTTTTCAGTTTTTTCAGGAGATAGCGACGTGTAATGAATCGCGTTATTCTCTGAAAGCTCGTTCCATTCCTTGTCTGTTAGCGGTCTAATGTCGTAATAATTACGAAATAGTAACTGAACGAAAAAGTAAATGAAACTGTAAGCAAACGAAAAAACAAGAAAAATACCGGTACATAAGAGGAGACTATTAATCTTTTGCGGTAATACGATACTTAGAAAAATGACAAAAATAAGTAGGAAAACTATAAAAATCAGAATTTCTAACAACTTACGTATTTTCCCAATTGTTCCATTAAGTTTGGACGTGGAACGAAGTACAGAATTTAGATTCCGAGTCAATAGGTCTCCCCCCTTTGAGTGTTCTTTGTCATTTCTTATTGAAATTATAGAGGGGGAATCGAAGTCTGTCCAAAAACCTTCGTTCGTAACTAAAAGAATTCATTGATTTTATCTTTTAAAATATTGCGATCCCATAGTACAACATCGTTTGAGTTTGCGAGTTTAATAGCTGAATTCGTAAAGTAACTGTTTGTGACCACGATTGCTCTGTCAAGGTTATAGTGTTTAACGCCTGCGCTAATTTCTTGAACGGCTCTGTTTGAGATGTTACCTGAGTAACACTTAGCTTGAATGTGGAACTGCGTCAATATTTTGGACACAAAAAAGTTAAATTTTTAGATTGTTCTTTCAAAATATTTATATCATACTGCTGGGGCTTGATATGGAGCCACTGAGGGCAAGATTTCCAAGCCATGGAACCAGTCATCATAAAACATTGCTGGCTTGCCAAAAAAGGCTATCATGCCCGCCTCTCCATGTAAAGCCGTACAGTGAATGTATGTTCAAAATTTTCATACGGCATAAGTATATAAATCTTCCACTTCTTGTGGTGTTTTATAACCAATGCTGCCGTGGATTCTTTTGCGGTTGTACCAACCTTCGATATATTGAAATAGCGTGAAATGATTCGATACAAGCGTTGTCATAAGGACTACCCTTATAACTAAAGGAATGTGTCATGTTCAAT
>NZ_JBEUEL010000052.1:0-10771 GCF_041725775.1 Pueribacillus sp. YX66
CCGATTCAAATTCGGTTTACCTAGTGGTTTTATTGTACCAAAGGATGTGATAGAAAAAAAGGGAAACTTGAGTTATCCACAACTTAAAAAGTCAAAAACAGAAATTCGGTTCATTTCGACTCAAAAAAGAGGAAGACCAACTGGTAAAAATTAACAACTGTGGATAAGTGATTTTCCCATCATCAATGAGTAAGAGATATAAATTTACTCTTCATGGCTAATTATACCAAAGTTCTCTAGTGGGAAAAGCGAAAGTATGCTAAACTATCTAGTAATGAGAATTAATCGGGATGTAGCGTAGTTTGGTAGCGCGCATGCATGGGGTGCATGAGGTCGCAGGTTCGAATCCTGTCATCCCGATCAGTTTTGATTATAACAGAGGACAAGAAACTCTCGGATAGCAATCGTTTCCTGTCCTCTATATGTTTGCTAGTTTTATCTAGAACTTCCTCTCAACTAAATTATCCACTCAACTACTCTTACTCTACATTCTCTACATTTTTTGGGCTTTCTACGTAGAGAGATAAAACGAATTTCTGACGAAGCAAAGCATATTCAATTGCAATCGATAACAATAAACCGAATATTACTAAAACAACACAAATGCGTGAAAATGATTACGAAGTCTCTCCGGACGATTTTGTTATTAAGGACCATAATTATCGTTTCGTTTTACCACACTAAAATTTAAGGCGATTTGGGCTGAGTATAAAAAAGCAGAGTAAATGATCGTTCATCCTAGAGAGTTCAATCTATCCTAAAATACAAGCCGACAAATACGATTCATTTCTTCTATTCAACGAGATTCTACTCATATATGACATGTCCATGTCGTTATTTCTTTTGATAGTTGCACTTAGAACTTCTAACTAGATCTTTAGAATTGATTTGATTCGTTTTTTACAAAAAAGGAACGATGGCGCAGGTTCATTTCCCGATTCTCATCTTGATTGTAGTTGCTAAAACCTGTGTAATAACAGGGTTTCTCGTTGTTTTTAGAATTCACTTGAATCACTATATTTGAAGGGTCGTAGATTTGTAATCACCTATGCTACAATCACTGTAAGCGCTTTATTTGAGCCGCTGCTACCTACAGTTTGCAACGTAAATCGATGAAGAGAATCATCGTTTTATTAGTTAAATATTGAATAATCCTAATATTCGAACTGTATGTAGCTGTAGGCTAGAGCAATTTACAATTATTGAATAACATTACATTGGGGAGGTTATTTAAATATGACGTCTGACAGACAGAACTTAGTTCATTATGATGCTGTCGTTGTTGGAGCTGGATTTTCAGGACTTTATATGCTTCATCGGTTGCGAGATGCTGGTTATTCGGTTCGAGTTTATGAAGCTGCCCCAGATATAGGTGGAACATGGTATTTTAACCGTTATCCAGGAGCCCGATGTGACATCGAAAGTATTTATTACAACTATACATTTTCTGAAGAGCTCCTAAACGAATGGACATGGTCTTCAAAGTATGCTGAACAGCATGAAATTTTACGTTACATTCATTTCGTGGCAGATAAACTTAATTTACGAGAAGATATTCAGCTAAATACAAAAGTTACATCCGCTCGTTATGATGAAAAAAGTCAGAAATGGGAAATCGAATTAGAAAACAGCAGTAAAATCATTGCCAAGTACTTTATCACGGGGGTTGGCGCTCTTTCCGCATCCAACATTCCAAATATAAAAGGAATTGATTCTTTCCAAGGTGATTTTTACCATACAGGTGAATGGCCTCAGAAGAAAGTTGATTTTAAAAACAAACGGGTCGGTATAATTGGAACAGGTTCAAGTGGGATTCAGGCGATACCAGTCATTGCTCAGGAAGCGGGTCATCTCACTGTCTTTCAGCGAACACCACAATATAGTAGTCCGGCGCATAACAAACCACTCGATTCAGAAACGATCCGAAAAACTAAAGAGAACTTTAAAAAGATTAGACAGGAGATGTACGCATCGATGCATGGCATCCCCTCTGCTGCACGGACGCGTTCTACAGTACAAGACTCTCCAGAAGAACGACAACGAGTCTACGAAGAAGCTTGGCAAGAAGGCGGGCTATTTTCGCTTTTATATACGTATAGCGACATACCAATAACCCCAGAAGCTAACAAGACAGTCGCCGAATTTGTTCGTTCTAAAATAAAAAAAATTGTTCACGATCCTGAAACGGCTGAAAAACTGATGCCCGAGCATTATTACGGGATGAAACGCCCCATTCTCAACACAAACTATTTTGAAACGTATAACCGTCAAAATGTTTCACTCGTTGACTTACGTTCGACACCAATAAAAGAAATTACAAAGACTGGAGTGCGTACGACAGAGCAAGAATATGAATTAGACATCCTCGTTTTTGCAACGGGGTTTGATGCGTTAACAGGTCCATTACTTAAGTTAAACATCGAAGGAAAAGACGGAATCACATTGAAGAATAAATGGGCCAACGGTGTGAGAACATATTTAGGAATTTCAACGGCGGGGTTCCCGAACATGTTTATGATTACAGGGCCCCAAAGTCCTTCAGTTCTTAGCAACGTGATTGTTTCGATTGAACAGCATGTCGATTGGATTATGGACTGTCTAGAATATCTTAACAAGCACAATGCAGACACGATTGAAGCCAATCCCGAATTCGAACAAATGTGGAGCCAACAATGTCAAGCCATTGCCGATATGACACTGTTATCTAAGACGGATTCATGGTATATGGGAGCGAATATCGAAGGAAAACGACGAGAATTTCTTGCATTTGCAGGAGGCGTCGGACCATATCGGCAAATTTGTGACGACGTCGCTGCGAAAAGTTATGAAGGCTTTACGATTTTATCTGATTCACAAAAAGTAGAAACGGACGGAAATGAAAAAATCATGAATCGTGATGCCAATCTTGATCCGCAAGCAAAATTTGTTTTAGAACAATTAAAAGTGTTAGGTGTTCCTCCTATGGAAACATTATCACCGCAAGAAGCAAGAAGTTGGACTAGTAACTTTAGTCTTCTAGCTGGAGCGCCTGAAAAAGTAGAACACGTCATAAACAGAACGATTGATGGAAACATTCCAGTCCGAATTTATATACCTGATGGCGATGGTCCATTCCCAGCACTTGTATACTACCATGGTGGCGGTTGGGTGATCGGAGATTTAGATATTGTCGACGTTCCGTGCCGTCGTATTGCAAATCAAGCAAATTGTGTCGTCGTATCTGTCGATTACAGACTTGCACCAGAACATAAGTTTCCAGCCGCAATTGAAGATGCGTACACTGCTGTGAAATGGGTTGCAACCTATGCAGATTCCATTCAAGTCGATTCAAATCGAATTGCCGTTGGCGGTGATAGTGCAGGAGGAAATTTAGCTACCGTTGTGTCGATGATGGCTAGAGATAAAGGTGGTCCCTCGATTGTTCAGCAAGTCTTGCTCTACCCTGTAACGAATCACGGTTTTGATACAAAATCTTATGTGGAGAATGCTGACGGATATTTTCTGACAAGACCAACAATGATTTGGTTCTGGAACCATTATCTCCGTGACGAACAGGATGGCATAAACCCATATGCTTCACCACTTTTAGCTGATGATCTAAGTCATCTCCCTCCAGCTCTTGTTATCACCGCTGGGTTTGACCCATTACGGGACGAAGGAGAAGCTTATGCGGAACGACTAAAAACCGCAGGTGTACCCGTCGAAACAACCCGTTATGACTCAATGATCCATGGATTTTGTTGGATGCCAGGTGCTATCGAACAAGGAAAAAGAGCGATTGATCAAGTCGCATCTACATTAAAACGTACTTTCGAAACAGTTAGAACAGAGACTCTCTAAATTATGAAAACCCTTGTGAATAAGGGTTTTCTTCATGCACTTAGTTCCCCTTTTCATTCATTTTATTCATACAATCTTTTTTTTTTATTACCTTCATTTGTTTAATAATGGTGTGCAGTGGGTAACTAATAATAATGTAGGATAATATTTTCATTTATAAAGAACATGCTGTTCCACTAGGTAAATTGAAGAAAGTGGAGAATCTTTCCATCTTGCTATTTTTCCCTTTTAATAATAGATATGATGGGTTTAAGCCAATTCGCTTTCTTCTTATATGCTAAAACTAAAAAATGGAGGTATAACGAATGGCAGTAAGCAAATTTCAAGAACAAAGTAAAAAGACAGCTGCATCTGTAGTCAATGAATTAGTCGCAAATTTTGGAGTGCTTTATGTCAAACTGCATCAATACCATTGGTATGTTCAAGGACCAGATTTTTTCAGACTCCATGAAAAGTTTGAAGAATTGTACAATGAGACTAGCGCATTCTCTGATACCTTTGCGGAACGTTTAATCGCAATAGGTGAAAAGCCTTTTTCCACGTTGCGCGAATATCTTGACCATGCATCAATTTCTGAAAAGCCATATGATGAAAAAATCCGAGCGGAAGACATGGTCCGCAATCTGATAGAAGACTATCGCACAATGGGAAGCCTTGCCCTGCAAGGAGTTAAACTTGCAAGTGAAGAAAATGATGCTGTGACAGAAGATATGCTTATTGGCTACAAAGAAAATATTGATAAAACCATTTGGATGCTAGAAGCCTTTATCGGTAACGACGTTTGAAAGAGAGCAGATCGAAGAAACGTAAACATGAAGCCAATTCAATTAATCCCCATGTATCTCCTTTCATGGGGATTTTTATGACCCGATTAAAAGGCAAATTTATTGAGAAAGGAAGCGATTTAAAATGTCGAATCAAGACAGACCCAAAATTAAAGTTAATAAAAAAAACGAGATGCGGACTAAAGAAGTTTCAAAAATAATTAGTGAAGGTGGATTAGAAGTTGAAAATATGATTAAAAAAGGCTCTCCCTCATCAAAAGAAGAAAAAGAAAATAAGTCATACTTAATACCTCAAAATGTTCTTATAACATTAGTTGGCACAAGTTGCATATCGTATTTTAATTTACTGATAGAGTGTAACTTTTGAATAGTTTTCTGCTATATAAACCTTCAAATTGATAACGATAAAGAAATATCGACAGATTTGTCCTTAAAAATTCTTTTATGTAAATTTTCTCGATCCATTACTACATACCGACCTTATAATAAGTTGTCTTACATTATAATTTATCATTAATGTGTTCTCTTTAAAAACACTACGAAATAACAATGAAACTAGCACCTCCTCATAAAATATGCTAGCCAATTCTGCAAAAGGATTAAATTGGAGAAAAAACTTCTGCAGTAAACCCTAAATTTCTCACAATAATATCATCCACGTTCACAGGAGGAATAAGATGACGAGCTCTAATTTCGTACGTATAAGTTCCTAGTGGACCGGGCACGTCGACAAAATGATGATATGGATGCCACTCATAAAAACGAGATAATGAAACTGGTCTTTCAAAACTACCTTCAATACTAGTACTTGTTAAAAACTCATGGTCTCGAAAAAGTCTGAAAGCTAATGCAATTTGAAAATTTCGTTCGCTTGGCACTGTCAAAACGCTTGTACTCACAATCCCATTAATTTTAACCCTTTCATTTTCTTCATTTGTCGTCACTTGAACGTTCATAATTGGAAAATCTGTCGGAGTAGAAAGAGGGAGTGATTTTGCTCCGCCTTGTTCCTCTGTTACAAATAGTTTTATATTCGTTCCTGAAGTCCCTTTTGGTCCTCCGGGTCCTGGGGGACCTACTGCTCCAGGTGGACCTTGGACTCCCTGTACTTCTGTTAATCTTGATGAACGTGGCACGTCAACAGGTCTGGATGAACCAATAGAACGTGAGCATAAGTTTCGTGTTGCAAATTCTTCGCTAGACCTTTCTTTTTGATAGTTTTGAATTTCTTTACGTATAAACTGTACTAGGTCTTTTTTAATTGACATATGATAAGCGCCCCCATGAACAATAATTACAATATCATATGGCACATACACAAAATGTGTCTAGTCAATTGACCTATTATTTTAAACACTGATAAACATGTAACTAAAATATTTGTACAAAGTAACTATGCATTTTGAAAAAAGAAAAAACTAGCACCTTCCCAAAAAGATACTAGTCTTTGCTTTTATAACGATAAATGAGAAACTTTTCTTTCTTGTCTTTTGCGTCTGGAACACGAACTTTGTTCATTAAGTAAAACGACGTATGTTTTTTCAATACTTGCTTGTATTCTTTCAACGGATAATAAAGGATAATGTCAACGGAACGATCATGCTCCTCAAGCGAATTCATAATGTTCGAGACGACCTTTTTAAAAATCTTAGCGGAAAATGGATTGAAAAAGTAAAAACGATTATCTGACTTTTTCACTTCGTATTGCTCAGCGAGCCCATATTTAAGTTTAATCGGGGCAAGTATATGCTTCGCTTGTTGACGATAACTTATTTTATTATTCAATGCTTCTTCGTACGTTTTATCGTTAACTTCAATGCCTGTCACAGGAATTTGAAAATGGTGATGAATGTAAAATGGCACTCTCCCTCTGCCACAACCAAAATCGACAAGTTGATCCGTTTCCTTTAATTTGTAAACTTGAAACAATTGCTGTAACGCTTTATACGGTGTAGCCTCGTAACGATTAAAATGCGTAGAATGATTTTTCCACTCCCGTAATCCTGTCGTTCGAATCCGAAGCATCTGATCAAACTTTCTTTCTAACAATTCAAATCTTCTCCATTTCAATCTACAATTCAACACTATCGTAACATAAAAAGCTTTTCCTTTATTTAGCTGAAGAAACCTGTTTGCGATCCGAGCCTCGACTCGCTAAGATCATCGCTATCAACGCACCGAGCGATAAGTTCAGTACTGTATTTATAACCGCTGGTACTGCCGCAAGAAAACTAATATTATCAATTGCCAAAATTGCAGCGAGCGCCGTATTACATAAACCCGCTTCATATAAAATGGCTCGTGCATCTTGTTCATGAAACTTTAATAGTTTCGCAATCGCATATGCGATAAACATTGGTATTAAAATTTGCAACGTCGTAATGATGATAAGAAGTGGTAACATTCCTATATTTTCTTCGAGAAGCTCCTGAGAACCTGAAACGACAGACAGTACAATTAGAATTAATGTTATCGATGAAAAAAAGCGAATCGAAGGTTGAACGACCTCAACAAATTTACGTAGCTTCAATTGCACAACTAGCCCAATCACGATCGGAAGCGCAACAATCATAAGCATTTTAATAATGAGCGGCAAAAATTCAATCGGAATTAAGTGTCCGACTGTCACTTCAAGCAAAAGCGGCGTTACAATTGGACTAATAAACGTATCGACGACTGACATCGTCACACTTAAGAGCACCGTCCCATTCGCAATAAACGTATACAAACTTGCGGCCGTTGCACTCGGAACACTACCAGAAAGAATAAATCCTGTTAACAGATCAGGAGAATCTGACAAAAAATAAAAGCCTAAACCGACAGAAATCGCAACCGTCACTGTCCACTTAAAAACAACACCGAAAAATACTAACTTTGGCTGTCTCAACACATAGCGAAAACTCGAAGGCGGAATCGTCAGCCCCATCAAAAACAAAATAAATGCAAGCATAAAGCCCGTCCAATTTGTTAGCGGCTCAAACGGAGCAGGGAAAAAATAAGCGACAATTGCAAATACAATAATCCAAACTGGGAGAAATCTAGTCACAACGTTTGCAAAAACTGAAATTCCTCTCATATCCTTCTCCCTTCAACCTAGTTTCCACCGTTATTTTAACATAGATAAACTTTCATGTAGGATTTTCTCACCTTGTTTTGAATAAAGTAATTAATGACAAAAGCTAGGGAGAGAAAAATACCGATGTTTACTAGAAAAGCACCACAAATATATAACCAGAACTCAATCTCTGAATTATCAAATATCACATTAGGAAAACTTGAGCAATGGATTTATATTCGAGGTGTTAACGAGGAAAATCCGATTTTGTTAATGTTGCATGGGGGACCAGGAGCCGCCCAAATTGGATTCATTAGAACTTTTCAGCAAGAACTTGAAAAGCACTTTGTCGTTATAAATTGGGATCAACGAGGCTCAGGTTTGTCATATACGAAAAAGATTCCTCTCGAAACGATGAATATTAATCAGTTTGTTGATGATACGATAGAATTGACCGATTATCTCATCAATCGCTTCAACAAAAATAAAATTTATTTAGTAGGGCATTCTTGGGGAACAATGTTAGGCATATTAGCTGTGTCTCATAGTCCTGAATTGTATAAGCGGTATTTCGGCATAGCACAGGTTGCAAATTATATCGCTGGAGAAAAGTTATCGTACAAAATTTTACCCGAACGAGCAAAAATTAGAAATAACAAAAAAGCCCTTTATGATTTAATCAAAATCGGTCCACCCCCATGGAAAAACCTTAAGCATGACAGGTTGCATCAAAAATATTTGGATGAATTCGGTGGAGGGATTGTACACGATGGGAAATTTATCCGAGCGATTTTTAAAGAGTTACTAAGGAGTAAAGAATATACACTATTCGACATCGTGAAACTTTTGAAAGGACAATATTTCAGTATGAAGAACCTTCAACAAGAAATGCGAGAACTTGATTTAATACAAGCAATAAAAACTATTAAAATCCCTTGCTACTTCTGTATGGGGAGACACGATTTAACCGTACCCTATCAGATCACAGAAAAACTGTTCAATTTGATACAAGCACCCGAAAAACATTGGATATGATTCGAAAATTCTGCTCATTCCCCAAATTTTGAAGAACAAGAAAAATTTACTGAACTCATCGTGGGTGAAACCCGAAAAGACATAAAAAAAATATTCTACGAAGAAACAGACGAAGGAAACCATCTTTTTGACATAATACGTCTGTTCAATTTTAAATACTTGTTAGACAACTCTAGATTCTATAATTAATGTTGTTTCTCACCCTCCACGTTTTTGCTTTTTATATAAAAGGACATTACAAAACCAATAACGGCAAGTACTCCTGCAACGAAAAACGAAACATTCACACCATGAATCATGCCGTTCATTCCTTCTTCAGGACGTTCATACATCGTCATTACTGTTACAAGTAAAGCAGTGCCAACAGCTCCTGCGACTTGACGCATCGTATTATTCATCGCCGAACCATGTGGGATTAAGTTTGCAGGCAAAGAATTGAGCCCAGCTGTTGTTACTGGCATCATAACCATTGAAATACCAAGCATTCGCGCTGCATTCACTATAGCTAAATACGTAAATGAGGTCTCCGTTGATAATATTGATAACATAAACGTCGTGACGACTAGTATGAATAAACCAATAATAGCTAACCATCTCGCTCCAAATGCATCAAACAACCGCCCCGTAATCGGATTCATCAACCCCATTAATAGAGCACCAGGCAACAAAACTAACCCAGATTCAAGCGGTGAAAACTGAAGCATATTTTGCATAAATAACGGCATGACGACAGCCGAACCGATCATGGACATAAAAACAATCATTCCGAGAGCAGTTGTTAACGCAAAAATTTTATGTTTAAAGACACGAAACTCAAGAATCGGTTGTTTAAGTTTAAACTGTCTCATTATAAATAACACTAGAGTAACAAGCCCAATCGCCATCGCTATTCCGACATCTAAGCTCAGCCATCCGCTACTTCCAGCTGTACTAAATGCGTATAATATCCCGCCGAATCCAAAAGTAGATAAAATGATGGACCTTATATCTAGCTTTGGAAATGTTCGCTTCGTCACATTTTTCAGAATAAAATAAGCTACAATAATATCAATGATTGCAATCGGTAAGACGACGAAAAAGACACTTCTCCACGGAAACTGTTCGACTAGCCATCCCGAAAGTGTCGGACCAATGGCAGGCGCAAAAGCAATCACTAGCCCGAACATTCCCATCGCAGAACCACGCTTTTCAACCGGATAAATAAGAAATAAAATCGTTTGCGTTAGTGGCATCATAATCCCTGCACCAGCAGCTTGCAAAATTCTTCCTGCCATTAATAAAGCAAAATTCGGTGCTAGTGCGCAGATGAGCGTCCCGAGCGTAAACGTACCCATCGCCGTTAAAAACAGGCCCCTCGTGGAAAACCGTTCAATAAAAAAAGCTGTAATTGGAATCATTATTCCATTAACTAGCATAAATACGGACTGGAGCCATTGTACTGTATTTTCACTTAAGTTTAAATCTTTCATGATCGGTGGCAACGCTGTCCCTAGAAGCGTCTGATTTAAAATCGCAACAAATGCCCCTAAAATTAACACGATCATAAGCGGAACACGGTTAATCGATACTTGTTGTGTTTGCATTTCACGACTGGACATAAGTTACCTTCTTTCTCTTTTTGTAAACTTTAACGCAAAAAACTCTTATCTCTAAGAATATGAAACAACGTAATAATCCTCCATATTAAACAATAACTATGTGATAAACATATGGAGTAAAAAATAATATCATTCCCGACAATAAACTTGAAGAAATTAAACTTGTTTATACAAAAAAGGTCCACAAACCTAGCAATCTGTTTTGGACCTCGTCTAAAATTATAAATATGTTATAACAATGATGGAGCCAGCGGGATTTGAACCCGCGACCTCTTGTCTGCCAGACAAGCATTCTCCCACTGAACTATGGCCCCAAAGTAAAAGTCAACAATCATTATTTTACCTAGTTACTAAGGAGATGTCAACGGTTCCCCAACTTAAGTATGTGTCAAGTTATTCTCGGTCGACTTATCACACCAATATCTTTGGCACTCTATTTTTGTACGCTTTTTCACTAC
>NZ_JBEUEL010000053.1:0-10623 GCF_041725775.1 Pueribacillus sp. YX66
ATGGAATCCGACAATTCCGAGGATACCCTACCTATTTTTTATTGAAAAGACCTTTACACAAAATATTTTACGTCATCTCAGAATAAGGTTTATATAATTTAATGTGATATATAAACCCTACTACACAATTATTCAACGTTTTACAGCACCTCAACAGGAAACAAGCATTATGATTAATTTTTACACTTTATGAAGGCGCTTACACAGGATGTGAGTCTATTATTCAGTTTCGATAGTTGAAATCAAAGAGAGAGGAGTGATTTAAATTTTATTATTATTCCAAAATTTTTAATTATCGTTTAATGTAATTACAATTATTTGGAGAGGATGGTCCAATGTGGAACATGTAGATCGAGTTGAAAATAAAAATGTCAAAATAACAAAAGAACAGTGGATTCAATTTATCGCACTTGTATTTGGAGCATTCGTTGCGATTGAAGCAATGGTATTCCAGGCACCAGCTATTCCTGCGATTGCCCAAGCCTTTGAAATTCCAACTTCGCTTTCAGGATTAATCGTTGTGTCATTCTATGTTATGTCTGCAGCATTTTACCCTGTAACCGGACGTTTAGCCGATCAATTTGGTAGGAGAAAAATAATTTTGATCGGTATGGTTATATTCGCGTTTTCTGAATACGGAGCTGCACTAAGCCCAACATATTCATTTTTATTATCCATGCGTGCGCTTCAAGGTATTGCTGTTGCTTGTATTTTCCCGGTTGTAATCGCATACATAGGTGTTATTTTCCCACCTGAAAAACGTGGTTTTGCATCAGGAATTTTCAATGGATTTCAAGGTATTGCATCGATGACAGGTGCCGCTGTAGCAGGTATTTTAATTACAAAGTATGGTTGGCCTATAATTTATTGGGTAGGCGGAACATTAGCAGTTGCTGGCTTTTTTGCAATTTTCTTTTTCGTTAAGGAATCAAAAGGTGAATCAAAAGCTGGCTTCGATATCCCTGGTATTATTTTAATTTTCATTGCTACTGCATGTTTAATTTCCATTTCAACACTCGTTGAAGTGTTCGGCCTCACTTCATCGATTACGTTAGGTGCTGTTGTTGTTGGCGTATCTGCAGCCATCGCACTTTGGTTTGTAGAAAATAAAGTAGAAAGGCCAATAATGGAACTATCTTTATTACGAAATCGCATATATACATTAATCGTTATTATTTATTTAATTAACATAGCAGCAATGCAATTATATATTTACACGATGAACTTCTTCTTATCGTTAAGACCTGGTGGAGACGCTGCAGAATCTGGATTTTTCTTTTTCTTCGTCTACTTTGCCGGAGTAATTGGAGGCCTGATTGCTGGGACTTTATCTGACCGTGTAAACAACAAAAGATTGTTATTCACCGTCTTGGTATTCCCATTTATCGCTTTAATTATTAATGCACAAATTTCATACGATATTTCATTTACAAATGTTGCACTAATTGCTTTCTTATTTGGAATCGGTTCATCGGTACCGATTTTAATTAAATTAGGCGTAAATGTCATCCCACCGGAAAAATATGGTGCTGGATCAGGATTGTTAGCATTTATTCGAGACTTTGGAGTTCCATTTGGTTCAATAACTGGAATTGTTACATTCTCTAGTATGTCAGCAAATGCAACACAATCGGCACTTGTCAATAATGCTCGTACAGCTGGAATTGACAATGATTTAATGGGTGACTTACAAGAAGCTGCGATGACAAACGGAGAAACGATTAGTACATCCTTGTCGGAAAAACTTCAATCCTTAGGAGTTTCCTTTGAACAACTAATGTTACAAGCTTCAGGAGAAGGAATTACATTTGCAGTAAATAACTTATCTTATATAGGGGCGGGATTATTCTTACTGTTAATTATTTTAACTTTATTCATTCCGGGCCCCAAAAAGGAAAAGTTGAAAAAAACAATACATGAAAAGGAGGAAATGGTAGAACAAACAAATTAATATATAAAGTTAATGGTTTAACCGCCCGGAGTTTATCTATCTTAATTTGATGAAATATGATTTAAATAGAAATCAAGGTTACTTCCACATTGTCTATTTTATTAATTCAAAATTTTTTATAATAAAAATAATACAAATGTGATATACACAAAAGTACCGCCGAACGTGATATTGTACACTTTCAGATTTCCGCATATTTTAGCTATAGTTAAAAAACGGGTTAAAAACGCACAACATAGGCGGTATTCTCGACTTTAACACTTTAAAAACAAAAACTCCCTAAAAACATCGACATTATCGTGTTTTAAGGGATTCTTTTATTTTTTCTTTTGTATATATGCATTTATTCTCATGTCATTTTTCCCGTATGCTGGAATATTTTTCAGTTTTAGTGCTTTTAAAATGTCTGCAAAAGCATCATCTGATTTATTTTTTATATAGATTTCCCTACCTTCCATGTTAACCTGTGTAACTGTTGCACTACAAATGGCATCCTGTATTTTCTCTGTTGATAAATTCAAACCTTATTCTCTTAGTAAATATTCAAGCAGTCGTTGTAAAACAAGCGCTAAATAGGCTCTACTAAACAACTCGAATTATAAATTTAAACAGTTTGATTTTATGAGCATTTTGCGATGTAGCTCTTTTTTAAAAAAATAATAAAAAATAAGGCTTTTCTTTTTTTGAATGTATAAGTGACAACCAAAGCGCAGCTTTGTCTTATATATTCCTTTTAATCCCTAAAATTGGGCATACTTATCCTTGAGGATTGATTTGAGTTTTTTAAGCAAGTCATTATTCAGACCAGCGGACAATTTTCTCCCAGAGCGTTCCGTCTTCTCTCTCGTCCTTGTACGATTTAACGCCATAATCATCATCTACATCATCGCGACCATCTCTTTTCGTATGTTTATTTCTATGATTGGCAAAAGATTGAATAGCCTTACTATCAATAGCTAAAGATTCACCATAATTAGGCAACAATGTTTTTAATTCATTCGCCGTAGCATAAAACATCGCATTAACTTTTGCTTCGTGTTGTAATAAATAAATTTTTGTTTATCATTTATCATCCATCATAAACTCACAAATTCAATAAAATTGAATCTGTTAGCCTGCAAAAGTAAGAAGAATTACAGCTAATTTGATTTTCTATTTGTAGTAACTTTAAATACCGTGATATAATATTTTTTTACAAGGTAATAATACTGCCGAATGTTAATATCTTGTAAATATTAAAATTAAGGTGGTAAACAATATGGAACAAAATCAATATCAAGTTTTACTTTATTATCATTTCGTTGATATTCCAGATTACGAACAATTCGCCGATGATCATTTACAATTTTGTAAA
Organism: Pueribacillus sp. YX66; assembly: GCF_041725775.1. Lineage (NCBI taxonomy): Bacteria > Bacillati > Bacillota > Bacilli > Caryophanales > Bacillaceae > Pueribacillus > Pueribacillus sp. YX66. The sequence continues at coordinate 3,306 of NZ_JBEUEL010000053.1, forward strand.
GAAATTGGATTAAAAGGGCGTATTTTAGTCGCTGAATACGGGATTAACGGTACCGTATCTGGTACTGTTGAACAAACAGAGCATTACATGAATACGATGCGACAAGACGAACGTTTTAAAGATATCATTTTTAAAATTGATCTCCATGACGGCCATGCGTTTAAAAAAATGCACGTTCGCCCACGCAAAGAACTCGTAACATTAAGACTTGAAGACCCAATCAATCCTACGGAACTAACAGGTCAATATTTAAAGCCGCAGCAATTTTATGAAGCGATGAATGATGACGATACAGTAGTTTTGGATACACGAAATGATTATGAATACGATGTCGGTCATTTTCGTGGAGCAATTCGCCCAGATATTCGCAATTTCCGTGAATTACCAAAATGGGTAGAAAAAAACCGCCACTTATTAGAAGGTAAACGTATCCTCACATATTGTACAGGTGGAATTCGTTGTGAAAAGTTTACTGGTTGGCTTATTAAGGAAGGATTTCCTGAAGTTGCTCAACTTGAAGGTGGTATTGTAACTTATGGAAAAGACCAAAAAGTAAAAGGAAAGTTATGGGATGGAGTTTGTTACGTTTTCGACGAACGGTTAACAGTACCAATTAATCAGACGGAACATGTAGTTGTCGGTAAAGATTATTTTGACGGTACACCGTGTGAACGGTACGTAAACTGTGCCGAACCGAGTTGTAATAGACAAATTCTCTGTTCAGAGGAAAATGAACATAAATATTTACGAGGTTGTTCAGATGCTTGTCGCCGTAGCCGTGACAATCGCTATGTCATTGAACATGAATTGACGGAAGAGGAAGTAAATGAAAGGCTTCAAGCATTACAAATAGAAAATGCAGGATAAATCCACTAGGATGGGACAAGCCTATATTTTAATGAGCAGAAACGGTCAGAAACAGTAAAATTAGTTCTGACCGTTTTTAGTAATCAATAACATCCATATTAATTACGGTGTATTTTTTAAGTCAGTGCCATAAATGTTAAACTAACTTTAGCCAATTTAATGCTTTTTTCACACAGCGCAATTGTTTAGACATATTTATCATTAATAATTTATTTCTAATTGATTATCCATTCGTTTATTTGTTTTACGAACGATAAATAGTAAAAATGGACTTAACATAACGCAGAGTGAAACGATAGCCACTCTTACATCAACTGTAAATAGAAACAATGTCGTTACCCAAGCATTGTAAAAATAATGCATAAAAATACTTGCACTAAATCCATACCGCATATAGACAAAATAGAAAAATGGTCCTGTAATAACGATAAACTCAAGAACGTATAAATACCAAAGATACATATCATAACCAATATGTAAAATTCCCCATAAAAATGACGTTAAAACGAGCGACATAAATATACCGAAACGCTCAAATAGCGATACCATATAATGGCGAAAAATGGCTTCTTCTGTAATTGCCGCACTTAGGCCGATAAATAGTGTAAATATTGGAATTAAAGATATATCTAATTGAACGAGTACATTATGCGTTGTCACTGGCGATACCCACGTATCAAAGTAACTCGCTATGTAAAAGAAACCTTCCGCTAATAAAACGGCGATAAACATTAATAAAAATCCATGAATAACTGATGGCTGTAACTCGTATATACGATTCGTTAACGGACGAGAATCCTTTTTCCATCGTATAAGCAAAGTAGCAAACGTTAAATAAATCATCATGAGCGGCTCAATAATTCCTATTCCTTTCAAACTGCTACCTAATGCTTTAGAAATAAATACCCAACCAAACGCTGCTACAATAGTAAGTAAAAATGGTTCCCAAAAATCTTCTACTTGCCTTTCTACTAATTTTATAATGAGATGAATCGTAACGAAAACGACTAAACTTGCTAAAAATAACAAAATAAATAAATGCGCTATAATTTCAACCATCGATTCTTCAGGTTGTGGAAACCCTCTTGCTAAACCGTACTGCTCAAATCCAACAATGAGCTCACCAATTAAATAAATATCTACTACATTAACAATATCGGTGAATGATGTTTCAGCAACATACGTTTTTTTAACGTCCCAATAATCAAATAACTCATCTTCACTCGTCCGTTTATTTCCTTTTAATTCGTACCCCTCACCAAAATAATGTACGACAAATTGATCGGGGTCTTCTTGCAAATATATATTGTCTGCTAAAATAAAACGATTTTGTTCCATATCATATGCATACGTCCGGTCAATTGAAGCTACCTCATACGAATATAATGTAACTTCATTCTGTAGTAAGCGAACCTTTTCTTCATTAAATGAATGATGTTCCATATATCTACCAACGCTAGAATTAGCTACAATATCAGTAGTAAAAATTTCCTCTTCCGTAATTAAATCAATACCTATTTTTTCCGCTTCAGCTTGTACTTCATTTAGCGCTTCTTTTTGTGTAAATGTAGGTAAAGGTAATTCAACATTAGAAGGACCAATAAATAAATAAATAAAGACTATAAATAATGATTGCAATTAAAGAAACATATACTTAACGACGATCTATTTTCATCAATATTCCACCACTTCATTCATGATACATCTTAGTATAATGCTTTATTAACAATTAAAACAAAAATTGATAAAAACTTTATAGTTGAGTGAATTTCATAATTCCTAGCCCTTACAGGGCAAGGGATTTGAGTTGTCAAAAAAGAAGTACCTCCCCAAATCTTGTATAATAGTAGTTGAAATCACACTATCAAAAAGATTGGAGAGATACTTCCTATGACTATTATACGGCAAGAATGCTTTTTTAGCATCCAAGAATTATATGACATGCAACCTCGTATATTATTATTAGCTAGTTTTTTACTAGCTTTAAATCGTTATATCTTTTTAGATATAATGTATTTAATCAGATAGAGGTTGTCGTATGCAACCTTGAAGCATTGTCTTCGTTGGGTAGTCTGACACCTCTTTCTTTATAGAATCATTCGTATGAGCTGGATGGCACATTTGTTGTCGTATATCGAACGAGGTTGGATATCTATAAGGACAAGAGGTTTCCTCCATCTGAAAATAATCATTTAGGTGATGCTTTTTATGTTTTATGTTGGTATTGATGTCGGTAAACGTCATCACGAAGTTGGAGTGATTGACAATCAAGGACATCCTGTTGGAAAAACTTTACGGTTTGCCAATACAAAGGCAGGTAGTGAAAAGTTTCTTGAATATATTAATCAACACAAACTTACATCTGATAACTCAGTGATTGGGCTTGAAGCGACAGGCCACTACTGGTTATCTATCTTTTCATTTGTCCATAAATTAGGTTTTAAAACGACTGTCTTTAATCCCCTTCAGTCCGATGCGTTGCGTCACTTTTACATTCGTAAAACGAAAACAGATGTTCAAGATGCTTATTTAATCGCCCAAGTGATTCGTATTGATTCACCGGATGAAACACCATTTATCGAAGAGGACTTACTACGATTAAGACATCTAGAGCGTTTACGTTACAATTTAGTCGAGCAAGCATCCGATATTAAACGGAAAGTCATTTCATTACTTGATCAAGTGTTTCCCGAATATGAACAACTGTTTTCAGATACCTTCGGTAAATCCTCTACAGAACTCTTAATGAACTACACATTACCCGAAGAGATTTTAGAAGTTGATACAAAGAAACTGGCTAATCTTCTGAAAAAAGCAAGTAACGGTAGATTCGGTGAGTCACGGGCATTAAATAAAGCAAATCAAATCAGAGAAAGTGCACTCAATACTTTTGGCATCACCATCGGTACAGATGTGTTTAAATTACAAATTCAGCTGCTTTTGGAACAAATTCAATTGATTGAGAAGCATCTGTCAGAAATTGAACAAATCATGATAGAAATATCTAATCGACAAAAGCACTATTTAACGACAATCACTGGTATTAGTGATGTGACGTCATGTGTGATTCTTGGTGAAATTGGTTCTATTAAGCGATTTGAGCGTCCAGAACAACTCGTTGCTTATGCAGGTTTAGATGCTTCTGTTCATCAATCGGGTGACTTTAATAGCCAGAACACTCGTATATCTAAGCGTGGCTCTCCTTACTTACGACGAGCTATTTGGCAAGCAGCTTTTGTCGCAAGCAATCATGATCCAGCACTTTCCTTACATTATCAAAGATTACGTAAACGTGGGAAAGCTCATGGCACAGCAGTTGGCGCTGTGGCAAGAAAGTTAACCCACATTATCTTTGCGATATTACGTGATAATAAACCTTATGAGCCAAGGCCACAACCTGATCCTAGCACAACATAGTTATCTTACGCCTTCCATAATTTTTAAAACATGAAATTATGGCTTATTTGGAGTGTCTAATTTTATATAGCTTACCTAAATCACATTTCTGAAATTAATTTTATTTTTACCTTGACTTTTTATAGCTGGTCTTCTAACATTTTGGTTGCAATACTCTTAACTTTTATTTTGCCATAAACATCGATGAAACATTTGCTGATTTTTTTTATAGATTGGGTAGATTTATACAAAAAGAAAATTGCAGAAATTACTAGAAACTCTTATGAGTTAACTCACTCTCTTATAAAAGATTATTTTAAAAACGAAAAAATGAGAAAAATAACACCACGTCACTATCAAGCTTTTATAAATGAGGTTGGTAAAACGAGAGGTTTTGAGTCGGTATCCAGAATTCACATACAAATAAGAGCTTGTGTGAAAATCGCAATTTATGAGGGGTTAATCGAAAGCGATTTCACACATAGTATCGAACTTTACTACACTATACCCAAAAAGAAAGAGAAAGATAAATATTTAAATTATAAAGACAGTAAGAAATTATTGTCTTATGTTATCGATAACCTCGATAAATCAATGACTAATTATCTAATTTTACTCGGTTTGACCTCTGGATTGAGATATGGTGAAATGATGGGGTTGACTAGAAATGACTTTGATTTTGATACAGGAGTGATCATAGTAGAAAAAACATGGGGATATCACCAAAGTTCAGAGAATCCAGCCGGTTTCGGAACCACAAAGAATAAACAATCTGTGAGAAACGTGGCTTTGGATGATAGAACGTTGGAAGTTTTTAAACAATTATTTGAGCGAGAGGCTGTTCACGAAGATAACGAACACGAATTAGTTTTCTTTAATCCGCAGGCGAAGTATAAAGTTTTTAGCAACTCTTTTACAAATAGGTATTTTAAAAAAACATTAAGGAAATTAAAAATAAAACCCGAAATATCAATACATGGTTTAAGGCATACTCATGCCAGTATTCTTATCTATAAGAAAGAAGTAACTGTTAATTATATAAGCGAAAGGTTAGGTCACAGTAATGTAACTGTTACACTAGATAGATATTCTCATGTATTGGAAGAATTAAGGACTGAAGATACGGAAACAACAAGACAGATATTTGCCAGCATGTACCAATCTTCTAACACAAATGTGTAGTGTTTGAAAAAATGTGTAGTATCAAGAACGAAAAGACTGTTATTTTAACAAGATTATTTAAGGTTATTTGCATCAATTTCCAGCCTATGTGTAGCGTTCACTACACAAAGTGAATGCACTTAAAATCCTTACATATCAAGTGATTGAACTCTATTGCAGTTTTTCTCTTCAATCAAATGTGTAGTTTAAAAATGTGTGTAGCATTTCAACTACATGTATTACGATAACTTAGATTTAATTTAGATCAATTCGATATATAAACATAAATTCTTTCTTAATTTCATTAAATTAACGCAAAAATACCCTTGACATAAATTAACAAATGTAGGAAATTTGCGACCGATTTTTTTAAAAATGTGTAGCGTTTGTGTAGTAAGCTATCGAAACTCATCGTATTCTTACGTAATAGGAAAAATATGTTAAATAGACAAAAACACCTACAAACCGTTGATACTACAAGGGTTGTAGGTGTTTCACAAACTTGTGTTTCATCGCTCAGTTGCGATAAAATACGGTATAAGAGGCGGCACCCGGATTTGAACCGGGGATAAGGGTTTTGCAGACCCCTGCCTTACCACTTGGCTATGCCGCCGTGTCTAAGTTAAACTTAGCCGACATTGAAATTTTAAATGATTAAAAGGCAGAAAGCAATAGTAAAAATTGGTCTAGCATAATAATGGAGCGGAAGACGGGATTCGAACCCGCGACCCCCACCTTGGCAAGGTGGTATTCTACCACTGAACTACTTCCGCACAATAAAAGGTGAAGTTGGCTGGGCTAGCTGGATTCGAACCAACGCATCACGGAGTCAAAGTCCGTTGCCTTACCGCTTGGCTATAGCCCAACACAAATTATTATGTATGGGGCGGCTGATGGGATTCGAACCCACGAGTGCCGGAGCCACAATCCGGTGCGTTAACCACTTCGCCACAACCGCCACGAACAGATTATGCATAGTTAATGGCAGGGGTAGTAGGAGTCGAACCCACATCGACGGTTTTGGAGACCGTTGTTTTGCCATTAAACTATACCCCTACATGATGGAGGGGGACGGATTCGAACCGCCGAACCCTAAGGGAGCGGATTTACAGTCCGCCGCGTTTAGCCACTTCGCTACCCCTCCAAATAAATGGTGCCGGCCAGAGGACTTGAACCCCCAACCTACTGATTACAAGTCAGTTGCTCTACCAATTGAGCTAGACCGGCATAGTATAATCCTTTACCAATGGTGGCTCGAGACGGAATCGAACCGCCGACACGAGGATTTTCAGTCCTCTGCTCTACCGACTGAGCTATCGAGCCTTATTTATAATACTGAGATAAAAATGGCGGTCCCGACGGGATTCGAACCCGCGATCTCCTGCGTGACAGGCAGGCGTGGTAGGCCTCTACACTACGGGACCAATCGGTTACATTATAGTCACTGCTGTTTCATATGAACAAGAAGTTGTTCGGCATAGAACGTGTAATAATTTGGTTGCGGGGGAAGGATTTGAACCTCCGACCTTCGGGTTATGAGCCCGACGAGCTACCAGACTGCTCCACCCCGCGGCAATAGAGAATGAATGAATATGAATATGCTCTTTAATTAGTACTTCTAAGATGTGCATCTATCGGGAGACTTCGATGATATGAAAGAAATGCACAATTATTATTTTATCATAATTTCTGCCATAATGAAATAATAATTTTTTATATGGTGGAGGATGACGGGCTCGAACCGCCGACCCCCTGCTTGTAAGGCAGGTGCTCTCCCAGCTGAGCTAATCCTCCGTAGTTTAAACAATTAAATTTATGGTGACCCGTAGGGGATTCGAACCCCTGTTACCGCCGTGAAAGGGCGGTGTCTTAACCACTTGACCAACGGGCCATT
>NZ_JBEUEL010000054.1:0-9751 GCF_041725775.1 Pueribacillus sp. YX66
CCGATTCAAATTCGGTTTACCTAGTGGTTTTATTGTACCAAAGGATGTGATAGAAAAAAAGGGAAACTTGAGTTATCCACAATTTAAAAAGTCAAAAACAGAAATTCGGTTCATTTCGACTCAAAAAAGAGGAAGACCAACTGGTAAAAATTAACAACTGTGGATAAGTGATTTTCCCATCATCAATGAGTAAGAGATATAAATTTACTCTTCATGGCTGAGCTTGAATGTAGACGTTGGGCTTTTTTGATAGCTTTTTGATAAGCTGATGGATGCTTTCTGTTGCCTTAAGGCGACTCGTCAAAATGTGTTCCTTCATTGTTGTTGTCCAACGGTTATTAATCGATTCGCCTGCTAAGTTGATGATCGCATCAACATCATTCAACTTTTCGTACTCGATGCTTTCATTATTAAGCCATTCGATATATGTGATCCGCGCGTCCGACTGCTTATTTTTATTTCGTGTTAACACGATTACGTCATGACCCTTTTGAAGTAGTAGGTTGCTAAGTGCACGTCCAACAAACCCTGTTCCACCTGCGATCACTACTTTCATGTCCATTCCTCCATTTCATAATCGATCCCACCTTATTAAAATAGTAAAATAGATAAAGCGAGACCTCAAGAGGGAAGTTGTTATCCCGACTCGTTAGCGAGATTTATCGGGTTTCTAGCGATCGTTTGGAAATACGAACGATTGATTTCAAGTGATAGCAAGAGAAGTTTAAGAAAGTATCGATAGAAAGAGAGTGGGGAAACGATGTATGATCTTGCGATCGTTGGGGGAGGCATTGTCGGTCTTTCAACTGCCATGACTGTTTTACGGCAATTTCCTCATTTAAAAGTTGTCTTGATTGAAAAGGAATCAGACATTGCGCAGCATCAAACCGGTCGTAATAGCGGTGTTATCCATTCTGGTATTTATTATAAACCTGGCAGTTTAAAAGCACGCTTTGCGCGTGAAGGCAACAAATTGATGATCAATTTTTGTGAGACACACGGAATTACATACGATATGTGTGGAAAAGTGATTGTCGCTGTTGATGAAAACGAGCTAAAGCTTATGGACAATCTGTATGAACGCGGTGTACAAAATGGGCTTCGTGTGAAAAAAATTGGACGCAGTGAATTAAACGAAATTGAACCGCATGTGAACGGACTTGGTGCCATTCATGTGGAAAATTGCGGAATTGTGGATTACAGCGAAGTCGCGAAAACATTTAAAAAGATGATCGTCGATCACGGCGGTGAAATTCGTCTTTCTACAACAGTGGAAGCGATTGCTGAATGTAATGATGGTGTAACGCTCGATACAAACAAAGGCACGATTCAAGCCTGTTACATGATTAATTGCGCTGGACTCCATAGTGACCGGATTGCAAACATGGTTGGACTTGAAACAGATATGAAAATCGTGCCGTTTCGTGGTGAGTACTACGAGCTTGTGAAAGAAAAAGAATATCTCGTTAATCATCTCATCTACCCTGTTCCGAATCCTAATTTTCCGTTTCTAGGCGTTCATTTTACAAGAATGATAAATGGTGGCGTTCATGCGGGTCCGAATGCAGTGCTTGCTTTTCGGCGCGAAGGCTATAAGAAAACAGACATACATATGAAAGATTTGTTTGAAGTGCTTACCTATTCAGGTTTTTGGAAAATGGCAATTCCCAACGTGAAAGAAGGGTTACACGAGATGGTTCGCTCATTTAGTAAAAAAGCGTTTCTGAAAAGCTTGCAGAGGTTAATCCCTGATATAGAAGAAAATGACATTATTCCTTCTGATGCAGGTGTTCGTGCACAAGCGCTAAAAAGTGATGGGAGTTTAGTTGATGACTTTGCTATATTTCAAAGCGAACGTTCGCTTCACGTATGCAATGCGCCTTCTCCAGCCGCAACCGCATCGCTTATGATTGGGAATGAGATTGTTAACTGTCTTCCTAAGCACTTTTTTAAAGACAATTCGACGCAATCTCATGAGGGATGAACATGAAGAGACAATCTGCATTTCTTCTAGTTTTACTTGCTGCAATTTTATGGGGAACGACAGGGACAACGCAAACATTTGTATCAGAAGAAGCGAGCCCAGTGCTTATCGGTGCAATCCGCATTGCCATTGGTGGACCTGCCTTGCTTTTATTCGCATACTTTCAAGGGAAAGTGAGCCATCACGGTTGGAAAGTGATGCCGGTCATTGTTGCCTCTTTAGGTGTCGCTTCTTTTCAACCATTATTTTTTTCCGCGGTGAAAGAAACCGGTGTTGCAGTTGGGACAGTTGTCGCGATTGGTAGTGCGCCGATTTTAACAGGTTTGCTTGAGTGGGCGATTAAGAAGAAGTTTCCGGAACGAAATTGGTGGTTTGCAACACTGTTGGCGGTGACAGGCTGTTTATTGCTCGTATTAAACGATGTGCAAATTAACGTGACAGTGCTCGGTATTTTGATGGCGCTTGGAGCAGGTTTTTCGTTTGCGGTGTATACATTGGTGACGAAAAGTTTGTTAGAAAAACACGAACCAGAAGCTGTCATGGGTGCTGTTTTCACTCTTAGTGCGATTTATTTACTGCCTGTTTTCTTTATTTTTCCTATTCATTCTTTATTAACCCCGTATGGGATCAGTATCGTTTTGTATTTAGGATTGTTCACGACCGGTTTTGCTTATTTGTGTTTTGCCCGAGGGTTGACAGGTGTCTCTGCTTCAACTGCTATTACACTATCATTAGCGGAGCCGCTTACCGCTACATTGCTAGGGGTCATTGTCGTCGGCGAAATACTCACACTTGTTGCGTGGGCTGGTGTACTTTTGCTGTTCATCGGGTTAGGTTTATTGTCTTTTTCACCGAAAGTACGTCAATGAGGTAAAAGGAATGTTGAAGATTATATTCCGAAGATTGATTAATTTAATAGTGTCGCTATTTCCGACAAGCGTATAACCTCAAGTTTAACACTTGACGATATTTACTTACATCATCTTGATGAACGGATTCACACTTCACGTACCTTCTATGATAACGAAAAAGAGGAAATAGAGAGTTGATGAATTTCGATTGGCTATAGCAAAATGGTTTGATTTCATCAGTATTATATAGATAAAAGGATTGATATATCAATGAAATTAGATGATAATAATCATTCAGTGTTCTTGCGGCTTTGTATTCGATCATGATCACAATTCAGCAATCAATATCAAAAATGAAGGATTGCATTTATTAGCATAAAAATCATACTGTCGTTAGATGGGATGACCCGAGAAGCCCCTACTACAAGCGATCCGTAAGGGTGGTAAGTGGTGAGAGCAGTTTACAATTCATCTATAGAAAAATCGTTAGATTTTTCAAAGCCTTTCGAGATTAACTTGGAACTAATCTTACAGAAGAAAGTGCACTCTAAGAACAGTTAAAATCAAAAATTCCTTTTGATTTTTAATGAAAAAAATAAAAATGTATATTATAGAACTCATCACGCCTCTTCCCAATGTGTACCAAGGTAGACGTGTTATTTTTTTCTAAAATAGGAGACTCATCACGTTATAATAAATTCTGAGTATAACATGTTTGATATGCTTGGTAGATAAAAGAAGGAGGATAATTCCATGTTAACCGAGACGGAAAAGAATTAAGAAAACCTTAAAATCAAAGAACCGATCTGTTAACATCTACTCCAAATGAATGAATTAAGACGATTAATGACAAAACAAAAAATAGAGGCTTTAGTAACCTTACGCATAAAAATGTTTTCTTGACTTCATCAACATTCCTTGATCCGACCAACTGGAAGGACATGAAAAGAGGTTATTTTTATCAAGCTGCTATGTATTATTTATCGGATACGGAGCAGCCTTTACGTTTTATTGAACCGAATGAAAACGGAACGTTTTCTATTGTTAGAAGAATTGAAAATTTCCAACCTAGAGAAATAGGCGGAAGAAAAAGGGCTGTAGAGCAAAATGTCGTTGTTACGGTTAAACCAAGGCAAGTTATTGTCCTCTCACAAAATCGTCATTTTGAATATGTACAAGTAGTTCCTGTTTTAGGTTTATACTATTACATCATTCTTTAACCCTGGTATCAAAAATTAATAAATGATGAGTTGCCTGAAAGTTGATTTTACACAAGTTTCAACAATACATAAAAGTATGTTATTTCAAAGACAATCAAAAGTAGCATAGGAAAGGATGACATTTATTGAATTGCAAATATTGGAACTGCTGGATGTATAATTTTTCAAAAACTAACGTAACTTCAAGTCGCGTTAGCTTCAATCATAAGCCCTTTAATTTTATGATAAACTGTACTGTGAGGTGATGCACATGGCAATCATCACACGAATTACAACGCAAAAGAACAATAAAGATCGCTATTCGGTTTACATTGATAATGGAAATGGAGAGCAGTTTGGATTTGGCGTCAATGAAGATGTCCTCATTCAATTTGGGCTTCGCAAAGGGCTTGAGCTTGATGACGAACTTATCACGCAAATAGCGCATGAAGATGAAATTAAAAAAGCACTGCATCTATGCTATTCTTTTTTGTCTTATCGCATGCGGTCGGAACAAGAAGTCGTCACGTATCTCAAGAAAAAAAACATTGATGAACCGATTACCTCACAAGTGATCGAACAATTAAAAGAGCAGCAATACATGAATGACTTGGAATTTGCGAAAAGCTATGTCCGTGATAAAAAAAGATTATCTTCAAAAGGCCCGCTAGTCATTTTAAAAGAGTTACAAAAAAAAGGAGTAAGTGAAAGCGAGAGTAGACAAGCGTTGCAAGAATTTCCAGAAGTAGAACAACTTGAAGCTGCAAAAACATTCATTATGAAAAAAGCTAGTCTAGAAAATAAGGAATCACATAAAGCGTTACGACAAAAGCTTGGTTTACAACTACAGCAAAAAGGGTTTCCATACGAAATCATTGAAGCAGCACTTCAGCATCTTCCTGAAAAAAACTCGGTAGATGAACGGGAAATTCTCCGTATACACGCTGAAAAAGCACATCGACGCTATAAAAAATATACAGGATTTGACTACACACGACGCATGAAACAATATTTATACAGCAAAGGATTTTCAATGGAACTCATTAACGAAATCATCGAAGAAATGCAGGACGATACAGAGGAGTGACAATAGCATGGACAAGCGATTTAGTGAAATGACGAAAACGGAGCTCCAAGCCGAAATCGGAAAACTTCATGAGAAAGCACAAAAAGCTGAGCAACTTGGAATTATTAATGAAGTTTATGTATTAAAAAGAAAGATTGTTATGGCGGAGGCATATTTGCTTGATCCCGCGGATTTTAAAAAAGGAGAAACGTACAACATTAAAGATGAACAAGATGTAACATTCACGATTGATTACTTAAAAGGTACATTTGCGTGGGGGTATAAAGAAGGAAGCAATGAACCCACAGCTTATCCGATTTCATTGCTCGTAAAACAATAAAAAAGTATCGTGTTGCCACAGTGCTTTTTTAATACCCATTCGCTGTTTTCAACTTTTTCTTCAAGCGTTCGGCATTGTATACCCATCCGGTATACGATTGTGTAATCGTTAAGTCGTGATCAAGTTTTACAACGGCAACAAACGGATAATGCCCTTTGCTTCGGTATCGTAAATCAATAAAACGAACTTCATGACCTTCATCCGTATGTTTAATACTCCATCGATATACAGGAGAAAAAGACAAAAATGCCGATAAATTCGGATCCTTTTTTGCGGCTTCAATTACAGATGTTGTCGGTACTGGTCTCCGAGAATAAACATCTAAAATTGAAATTTGCAATTTTTTAGCATGAGCAACGTAAAATTTATCTTTTGTCTTTACAGCGATATGCCATTTGTTCCAGTTCAATGTTGGTGAAACAATCACTTCCTCAACATCGTTGATTTTACGCTTCACTTGTTTTACGAGCAGATGATGCACATATGACCTCCAAACATAATAGACAATGAGGAACATATAGATCGAAATAAAAACAGGTGCAGGTTCATAACCGATTAACCAAAGAATGATACCGAAAAGATGTAATCCAAAAATAAATGGATCAAATGTATTGATAATCCCAAAGGCAATCCATTTATGGCTAAACGGTCTTAGGGCTTGAGTACCGTATGCGTTAAATAAATCAACGAGTACATGCAGTACAACTGCTAAAAATGTCCATAGCCAAAGATGCAATACGTTCATTGTTGGTGCGAGTGTGTAAAGGGTAAGTGTAATTAAAATGGGCCACAACAAAATAGCTGGGATTGAATGGGAAATCCCGCGATGATGACGTAGATAAACAGCATTACTTCTAAGTTTTAAGATTGTATCAAAATCAGGGGCATTTGAACCGATGATCGTTCCAGCCATAATCATCTGATGTAACGCAGGGTCATGAGAAACAACAGGGTCTAAAGTTGCTAGTCCTCCGAGTCCGATCCCCATTACGATGTGTGTGCCTGTATCCATGTAGTCTACGTTCCTCCTCGCTGCGTATGTACAAGTTTGTTATTTAGTTATACCCAAAAATGTGTAAAGAATAAAGTTAAATTTGTGTTACGGTATTATGGCAGGTAAAAAGTAAAAATGTTGGCAAGTTCAGACCGCTACGCGCGCTCAACATCTGTATGAACTACTTCAATCGATGTTATGTCTCGCTTATTATGATGTTTATTGTAACACGGATAGGAAGGAAGACGAAATCGGTAAAATGTTGAATTTAGAAAAGTTGAACCGTGAAGCATTTCAAACACAATTACTTACTTGGTATGATGAAAATAAACGCGATTTGCCGTGGAGAAATACGCAAGATCCGTACCACATATGGGTTTCAGAAATTATGTTGCAACAGACACGTGTCGAGACAGTAATTCCGTATTTTGAAGACTTTATCGAACGGTTCCCGACATTAGATGCGCTTGCAGAAGCGGATGAAGAAGATGTTTTAAAAGCATGGGAAGGTCTTGGATATTATTCGCGGGCGCGAAATTTGCAAGCGGCTGTTCGCGAAGTGAAAGAAAGCTATGGTGGAGTCGTTCCAAATCATGAAGAAGACATTGCAACGTTAAAAGGTGTCGGCCCGTATACGGCTGGAGCGATTTTAAGTATTGCATACGGAAAACCTGTCCCAGCTGTTGACGGGAACGTAATGCGCGTTTTATCACGTGTCTTGCTCGTTTACGATGACATATCGAAAGTAAAAACACGAAAAATGTTTGAGAGCGCAGTTCGAAAACTGATCCCAAATAATGCGGCTTCAAACTTCAATCAAGCCCTGATGGAACTTGGTGCTACTGTCTGTACTCCGAAATCACCAGGTTGTTTGCTTTGTCCCGTTAGAAGTGAATGTCGTAGTTTTTATGAAGGTGTACAAGCAGAGCTTCCGGTGAAGGCGAAAAAGAAACGACCGAAGCTTGTACCGATTGCAGTTGCTGTTTTAGAAAATGCTAACGGGCAATTTCTAATTACAAAGCGTCCGAATGAAGGGTTACTCGCGAATTTGTGGGAATTTCCGAATTGTGAAGTGGACAGTAAGCAACAATCAAAAAAACAATTGGAGCAATTTTTTAAAAAGTCTTGGGGGATTCACGTTGACTTCAAAGAGAAAATCTTTGAATTTGAACATATTTTTTCACATCTTATATGGGAACTTGATGTTTATCGAGGTACATTACATACAGAGTTAATCGAAACGGAAGAAGTTCAACTTGTGGGTATCGACGATTTTGAACGTTATCCTTTTTCAGTAACCCATAAAAAAATTATTAGGAGGCTTGCTGAATGAATCTAGGTTTAGAAGGAAAAGTTGTCTTAATTACTGGTGGATCAAAAGGAATTGGAAAGGTCCTTGCCGAAGCTTTTTATAAAGAAGGGGCTCGTGTTGCGATTGCAGCAAGGGGAATGGATTCACTAGCTGAATGTGAGCGAGAGATGCATGGGATCTTTACATTTTTAGGAGATATGACGAATCGAACAGAACGTGCAAGTCTTATAGAAGCCATTGTTCAAAAATGGGGGACGATTGATATACTTGTCAATAACGTTGGTGGAAGTAATGGGAGTACGATTGCGGAAACAGAATTACAGTTGTTTGAAGATGCGATGTCGTTAAACTTCTACTCAACGGTGGATTTGAGCAAACGTGTTCTTCCGATTATGAAAAAGCAACAGAGCGGTGCAATTATTAATATTACATCGATTTATGGGCGTGAGTCTGGAGGCAAATCGACATATAACGCGGCGAAAGCGGCAACGATTAGCTTTACAAAAGCACTCGCAGATGAGGCGATTAAAGATGGCGTTCGTGTGAACGGTATAGCACCAGGTTCGATCCTTCATCCGACAGGCAATTGGCAAAAACGAATCGAAGAAGACCCAGAAAAAATGAATGCATTCGTAAAAAATGAAATACCGGCAGGACGTTTTGGAACACCAGAAGAAGTGGCAAATGTTGCTTTATTTTTAGCATCGGAAAAAGCATCATGGATCGTCGGCGCAACGATTAACGTCGATGGCGGACAATCAAAAAGCAATTTTTAAAAGCGGGGGACAAAAAGTTGGAAAGAAAAGTAGCATTAGTAACTGGCAGTAGTCGTGGAATCGGGAAAGTCATTGCAATGCGGCTTGCCGAACAAGGATATGACATTGTTATTAATTATGCTCGAAGTAAATCGAAAGCATTAGAAACGGCTGAACAGCTTGAAAAGCTTGGTAGCAATGTTCTCGTTGTAAAAGCAAACGTAGGGAAAGTTGAAAAAGTGAAAGAAATGTTTCAACAAATCAATGAGCGTTTCGGCCGTCTCGACGTATTTGTAAACAATGCTGCATCAGGTGTGCTTCGTCCGTTGATGGAGCTTGAAGAAACGCATTGGAACTGGACGCTTGATATTAACAGTAAAGCATTGTTATTTTGTGCACAAGAAGCGGCAAAACTAATGGAGAAAAACGGTGGTGGCAAAATTGTGAGTATGAGCTCGATCGGCTCGATTCGAGTACTCGAAAACTATACCGCTGTCGGTGTTTCTAAAGCAGCACTTGAAGCATTAACACGTTATTTAGCGGTTGAACTCGCTTCGAAAAACATCGTCGTCAATGCAGTTTCAGGTGGTGTCGTTGATACAGATGCACTCACACATTTTCCTAACCGTGCTGAACTGCTGAAGGATTCCGTAGAGCGCACACCTGCGGGCAGAATTGTGGAGGCAGATGACTTAGCAAATGCTGTCATGTTTTTACTTTCTGATCAAGCCGATATGATCCGCGGACAAACGATTATCGTAGATGGTGGAATTTCATTGCTTGCTTGACTGTACGTTAACTACTCCTTGTAGGTTATAAAATTTTTCACTGAATTTTTTGGATAGTATTCTCATCTCCTGGTTACATTAAAACTGTGGAGGTGATAAACATGGCGAATAAGAAATCACAAGCTGGTACAAATGCACAAAAAGTACGTCAGCAAAACGCTCAATCCGCTAATCAACAACAAGCAAACCAGCAGTTTCAAACTGAATTTGCTAGTGAGACGGATGCGCAATCAGTAAGACAAAAAAACCAACAATCACAAGCTCGTAAGCAGCAATCTTCACAACAACAAAATCAGTAACGAAAAAGGCAATTGTCCCCTTATCCATCCGATAAGGGGCTTTTCGTGTTTAAAATTTCAGGTCTGAGGAGTAAAAATTCTTCGAAATAATCTTCCCCCAACATGTGATAAATATGGGATAATTTAACTGTATTTATCAAAGATTGGGGGATTTTAAAATGCT
>NZ_JBEUEL010000055.1:0-8653 GCF_041725775.1 Pueribacillus sp. YX66
GATTTGCCGCCGACTTCCTTCAGGCTCCACCTCACGGTGGACACCCTTGTCTTAAGCTAATCGCTACTACTGCCTTCACGATTCAGGACTGTAACCTTATAGAATATGTGCATGCCTCGCACACTAAATAAACACTGCTAAAATCAATTAGCAGTGTTTATAAATATTTTTTAGTTTATTTGTTCCATACTCCTTAATTTTCGCCATAGAGTACTGCGGCTCATACCAAGAATTTCAGCCGCTTTTTGTTTGTTACCATTCGTTTGTTTTAATACTTCGTTAATTTGCTGAATTTCAGTTTCTTTCATCACACTATGAAAAGATTTATCACTAGGTACATCTTCTGAAATTAATAAATAATTTTCTTCAAGCGCTTCTTCAAGATTTTCTAATATCGCAGATTTTGAAGCGTTAGAAGGATCTTCTAAATAAGCAAACATTCTTTCAAGCGTATTTTCTAACTCGCGAATATTTCCGTGCCACTTATGATTTGATAATAACTTTACCATCTCTTTTAACGCTTTTTCAATATAGTTTAAAAAATGAGGATAATTTCTCTTTGTGAAAGATTTAACGATTTCACCCAAATCGTCCAATCTGTTTTGTAATGGCGGTAAAAATAAATTAAGTACTGCAAGTCGGTAATATAAGTCTTTTCGAAATTCATTCGTCTTTACTTTTTCAATTAAATTGACGTTTGTTGCTGAAATAACCCTCACGTTAATAGGAATAATCGTTGAACTTCCAACTGGCATTACGACTTGTTCTTGAAGTACCCGAAGTAGCTTCGCTTGCATACTTAAAGGGAGTTCACCGATTTCATCTAAAAAAATTGTACCATTATGTGCTTGCTCGAAATATCCTGGTTTTCCCCCTTTTTTAGCACCTGTGAACGCTCCATCACTATATCCAAAAAATTCACTTTCCAATAAATTTTCAGGTACTGCAGCACAGTTGACAGCAATAAATGGTTTATCGACTCTCGCACTCTCATTATGGATACTCTGCGCAAATAATTCCTTACCAGTTCCCGTTTCACCGAGTATTAATATATTTGAATCCGTACTCGCAAATTTTTTGGCCTTGCTTACTGTTTTTTTTATTTTTTCACTGTTCCCGATAATATGATCAAAACGATAAGGTGCAGCTATTTTTTTACTGTACATCGTTTGTCTAATTTTTGTTTCATTTTTTTGAAGTTCATCAACATCTGAAAGAATCGCAACCGTACCGTTAAAACGATGATTTACAACAATAGGAAAAGTGCTAATTAAAAACAGCTTTTTTTCGTAGGTAACGACTTTATCTCTTATCTCTTTTTTACTAAGCAATATATCAGTCAATTCGCTCTTTTTAAAAAGATGGAGAATATGCGAGCCTTGAGGACTCTTGTAATTTTCTAACTCTAATAATGAAAGCGCTTTTTTATTTATGTTTGAAATTCTGCCTGCCTCACTAAGCGTGATCACCCCATCATTAAACTTTTGCAAAATATATTCTTCTTGTTTGAAGTTTTTTAATTCTTCAAACCTCGATTGGAGTATATTAAAAGCAATACCTACAGCTTGGGTTATACTTTCTTCTCCATACCATAAGATCCCATGCATTCCTCTGCTTTTCGCCAAACTTGTAATCAAACCTGAGCCTATAACGATTGACTGCCCTTCACTCTCTAACTTTGCTATCAATTTTTCCGCATGTTCTGTACTTTCATACACATATTGATTTATTTTTAAATTGAAGATCTTTTCCAATTCATCTTTTGCGTTCATCAAAAATTTTTTATTATAATTAATTACGTTTATTTCATATCCGTACTGTCTAGCTTTTCTTAATGCGTGAATAAAATCATTAATTTGCACCCGAACAGGTACCATTTGTCCACGCACATTTAACTCTTTAAATACTTTATAAATGGTTTGTCCACAGATTAATACATCATCATTCGTTATAAACGAAGGATTTCTTAAAATATCTTTTGACTCAATTTTTTGAATCACTAAACCACTAAAATTCTTTTTTCTTTCTTCTAAAGCTTCTCTAACTAAACTTTCTAAAGGTGAAAATCCTGTAACAATGATTTTCGGCATACGATTCACCTCATTGAAAATAAAGGTCTTGATGGAACTGTATTTGTTTTTATTCTATCATCGAAAATCCATATAAACAAATTATCATAATATAGTAACTTATATGAATAGCTGTACAAATAGCACCATTCTAATATTTTCACTACTGTACAGCAAAGTAATAAACACCTTCTATATTTCATTCAATTGAATTATTTTATGTTCCTGAAAACCACCGTTCAGCATTTGTAACCATAATTGTCTGAATTTGTTCTTCAGTGATCCCTTCATTTTTTAAAGTTGGTATAATTTCGTCTAATAAAAATGTCATCGACCATTTTGGATAGATTGCTTTTTTCAAAGATTCTGGTTTATAGCGGTCCGTTGTACAACAATAGTCTTGAGAAAGAAAAATCCGGTCCTCATAGCCTCTTTTCACAAGTTCTAGAACGACCTCATTTCTTTTTTCTGTCGATAGTAAGCGAGTCAAACCGTATCGATCCAAACCAGCATATGCTCCTCTATCTAAAATTTTCAAAATGTAATTCACATCATCGGTATCACCACAATGTCCAATCAATACGTATTTAAGATCAACACCTTCTTCTTCAAAAATATCAAGCTGCATCAATCCCGTTTCACTGGCTGGATGGGAATGTGTCATAATCGGAACACCCGTTTTGTGATGGGCTCTAGCGACCGCTCGAAGCACTTTTTCGACATCTGGTGTCAATCCTTGTGCATCCGTTGCACACTTCAAAAAACCTGCTTTAATTGACGTATTTTGGACCCCGTCCATAATATCTTTCACAAACTGTTCTGCCATATAATCAGAGTCTTCCGCTTGAAATCGTGTAGGTAAGTAATGAAATGTAAAAACACCCGTAGCAGCAATAATTTGTACACCGGTTTCAACTGCCACTCTCTCGATAAATCCTATATCACGACCAAGTCCATAAACAGTCGGATCACAAATCGTTTTGACCCCGCGTTCTTTTGCTACATTCACTTGCTTGATCGCCATTTGAAGTTCATGTTCCTCATCGTATAATCTTGGAAATTGAAAAGCAAGAGCTTCCGAACGTGTGCGGAGATGTTCATGGATTAATGTAAATCCTAAATCAGTACTATCAATGTCACCAATAACCGAATGAACCTTAGTCATAAACACCTCTCCTTTAAATTATTAAAAATACTACTAGCTGAATTTTACGGAAACAAATTTCGTTTCCAAATATTCTTCTAGCCCCTGATATCCGCCTTCTTTACCTAGTCCACTTTCTTTAACTCCTCCAAATGGAGCTTGTACAACAAACGGAGCCGGATCGTTTACACCAACCATTCCATATTCCAACTGCTCAGACATTCGATACATCCGTCCAAGATCATTTGTATAAAAGTAAGATACAAGACCGTATTCGGTATCATTCGCTTTCTCTACCACTTCCTCTTCTGAAGAAAACCGAATTAATGGTATAGCAGGTCCAAATGTTTCTTCTTTAACAATGATCATGTCTTCATTGACATCCGCTAGTACAGTTGGAGCATAGAAAATACCGTTTTTATATTCGCCATCTTCGAGTCTTGAACCGCCGCAAAGCACACTTGCTCCTTTACGAACTGCATCCGTTACATGTTCATGAACTTTGGCAAGCCCGCTTTCACTTACCATTGCTCCAATATCATTCGATTCATCTAGTCCATTCCCAACTTTTAGTGATGAAACCTTTTTCTTTAAATGTTCAGCAAATTCATTGAAAATAGATTCATGGACATAAATTCTGTTTGGACACACGCATTGCTGACCTGTTGAAGCAAATTTACTTTTAATGAGCCCTTCTACAGCGAGTTCAAGATCTGCATCATCAAACACAATAAATGGTGCATGCCCACCTAATTCCATTGAAACTTTCTTCACTGTATCCGCAGATTGTCGTATTAGAATTTTCCCCACTTCTGTAGAACCAGTGAACGTGATTTTCCGCACATCGCGGCTTTCCATTAAAGCACTTGCAATTTCTTCTGGTTCTCCTAACAGTAAATTCACAACGCCTTTAGGTAACTTCACCTCATCAAAAACTTTAAATAGTTCCACAGCAGACATTGGTGCTTCAGGTGCTGGCTTTAAGATAATTGTACATCCAGCTGCTAAAGCAGGTGCAAACTTTCGTGCTGCCATCGATAGGGGAAAATTCCAAGGAGTAATTGCTCCAACAACTCCAACAGGCTGTTTGATTGTCATAATGCGCTTCGATGGTTCTGACGATGGAATTGTATCTCCGTATACTCTCCGTGCTTCTTCTGCATACCAATGAAAGTAATCAATCGCAGATTGAACCTCATATCTTGCATTGTGAATGGATTTTCCCATTTCTTTCGTAATCAGCTCAGCAAATTGTTCTTTTCTTTCTTCAATTTTGTCAGCAATTGCTTTTAAGTACGATGAACGTTCTGCTGCTGTTTTTTGTGACCAACTAACAAATGCTTTTTTAGCTACTTGAATAGCATTTTCTGCTTGCTGTTTATCTACTAGACATACTTCGCCTATTCGCTCACTTGTAGCTGGGTTGAATACTGTGAGTATGCTGTCAGTTTTTATCCATTTTCCGTCAATATACATAAAAACGTTCTCCTTTACATCGATTTATACAATAAATCAAGCAGGTGATATCGCTTGAGAATTTTCGGATTTCAAACGGTTTCATTTATCTCGCTGTATAACCACCATCGATTGGCAAGGAAACACCTGTTATATAAGATGATTCATCAGAAGCTAAAAAAAGCACAGCATAAGCTACTTCTTCAGGCTTACCTAGACGATTGAGAGGTGTATCATCAATTAATTGTTGACCTCTGCCACTGGCAAGAGAATCTTTTACCATTGGTGTTAAAATAATACCAGGGTGAACAGAATTAACACGAATATTATATTTTGCAAACTCTACCGAGGCAGTTTTCGTCATAAGCGTCACTGCACCTTTTGAACTTTGATAAGCCGTTGAACGACCGCTTCCGACTAGTCCCCATATAGAAGAATTATTAATGATCGATCCTCCATTTTCATTTGATTTCATTAAGCTGACGACAGCTTGCATCCCTAGATAAACACTCTTTGCATTTACATCCATCACACGATGCCAAACCTCTTCTTCAAGTGTCTCAACAGTGCCGGGGCCTGGTATCCCAGCATTATTGACAAGTACATCTAGTTTCTTAAAATTCTTTTTAATTAATGTTATTGCCGTTTCCCAGTCACTTTTTTTTGAAACATCCATCTTAACGAAACAAGCGTTGCCACCATTCTGTTTAATCTCCTCTACAACTTCCTTTCCTTCATCGGAAATATCGGAAACAACGACGGTTGCTCCTTCCTTTGAAAATAATTGGGAAATCGCTTCTCCTTGTCCATTTGCTGCACCAGTTACTAATGCAACTTTACCTTCTAACCTACCCATACGTTTTATCCACCTCAATCTTGAGTAATCGTTTCGCTAACCACCGCGAACTGCATTTGGTAATAGTAATGCAATATCAGGAAACGAATATAACAAACCTATTAATCCGATAATCGGAATGATAAAAATGAGAGTACCTTTAAAAATACTGATTAAATCTAACTCTTTTACAACTCCGTTTAATACAAAACAGTTCATTCCAATCGGAGGAGAAATTAACGCCATTTCAACTAATAGCACCATAATAACTCCAAACCAAATCAAATCGAAATTATGCATTTCCAATATTGGCAAGATTAATGGAATCGTTACTACGATCATTGCCATCGTATCCATAACTGCTCCTAAAATGATGTACATAATCACAATTAATACGAAAATCATTAAAGGAGAAAGGTCTTTTTCAAAAAGGAAATTCGCTAATTGATTTGGCAAACGAGTGATAGTGAGAACATAATTTAATATAAATGCCGAAATGACAATTGC
Organism: Pueribacillus sp. YX66; assembly: GCF_041725775.1. NCBI lineage: Bacteria > Bacillati > Bacillota > Bacilli > Caryophanales > Bacillaceae > Pueribacillus > Pueribacillus sp. YX66. The sequence continues at coordinate 6,011 of NZ_JBEUEL010000055.1, forward strand.
AAAAATAAAGCCTGTCGTTCTCACTGTACTAAAAATCGCTTGCGAAAACGTTTTAACTGTTAATTTTCTACGTGCTAATGCAATTATCGCTGCGCCTAATGCACCCACTCCAGCTGCTTCTGTTGCAGTAAAGAAACCAGCATAAATCCCCCCTATGACAATTGTAAAAAGGATCAGGATCCATACGCTTGATTTAAGAGAAGCAAACCTTTCTCTCCACGTTACGTTAAAATCTTCTGGAGGTGGCACTAAACTCGGTTTCACTAAAGCCACAACGTTAATCGTCAACATAAAAAATATCGTTAATAAAATTCCTGGAACAATCCCAGCAATTAATAGTCTTCCAATTGACTCTTCGGTCATCACACCATATAAAATCATCATCGTGCTTGGTGGAATGAGAATACCAAGTGTACCACCTGCGGCAATGGAACCGCCTGTCAATACTTTACTGTATCCTGCCTGTAGCATTTCTTTAGACGCAATCGTTCCGATCGTTCCCGTCGTAGCCAAGCTTGAACCAGATGAAGCGGCAAACATCGCTGAGGAACCAATCGTAGCCAAGCCTAGACCACCTTTTAATTTTCCTACCCACTTTCGAAACATCGCAAATAATTCTTCACTAAAGCCACAAGTATATAAAAATTGCCCCATTAGGACAAATAAAGGAATCGTCGTTAACGTGTACGAAAAGGTGTGTTCCCAAACAATCGAGTTCACTGTTGCTAACAGTACATCCCATCCGCGTAAATAGATAATTCCGATGGCTGCAGGAATTACCATTGAAACAGCAATCGGTACACGTGAAAACATTAAAATAAACATGGCAATGATCACTAATATACCTACCGTTGTAGCAGACAACTTTCTTCCCCCCTATTCATTCAGTGTTTTCGCATTTCTAATTGTCATCATTAGCTTTCTTAATGCTTCAAGCCCCCAAGCAAAATAGCCAATAACGATCATGATTTTAAAAGGAAAATACGGAACTTCCATTAAAGTCGATACTTGTAAAAAATCGATTTGAATGACAACGATCCAAGCGATGAGCATACAAAAGACAAACAACAAACTATATGCAATTAAATCGACTACTCTTTGCACGGGTGATGGCAAAAAATCAACGATTACACCAATAGAAATATGTGCATCTTCTCTTTCAGTAAACGCTAATGCACTCGCGATTAATAAAATCATTAAAAATTGCACAATTTCAATGTTTCCAATCAATGAATGTCCCATCGTGCGCGCAATCGAAAAAATTGACACGGCTAGCATCATGAATGCTAACGACACATAAGCTATTTTTTTATTTACTTCTGTTATAAACTCTATAGTTTTTAGAAAAATTTTCATTAGGATCCCTACTTCCCATAAAAAATGAAAAGATGGCCGGGGATTGATGCCACCATCCCCGGAATTAACAACGAATTGTAAGGATTACTTAAATGGGCTTTCCACACCTGCTTCTTCTAAAGCTTCATTATAAAACTCTAGCATCGCTTCGCCATCATAGCCACGAGCCTTTGCTTTACCTACCCAATCTTGAGCAATGTCAACAGCTGGAGATCTAAACTCTTCCATCGCTTCTTCACTCGGTTCGATCACTTTCCCACCACTATCTTTCACCATTTCTTCGAATTCTTTAATTGCACTTTCTGCCTGTGTAGTATAAGACTCAACCCCCAATTCTCCAAATTTAGGACCAAAGTCTTCAATAAACATCGTCTTTAAATCTTCTGGCAATGAATTCAAGAAATCCGAATTAATAAGGAGTAATTGAACCGTACCGCCAACATTAAGTTTTGTCATATATGGAGAAACTTCGTGTAAATTAAATCCTTGAGCTCCGACAGACGTGTACATCACCTTATCAACAGTACCTCTTTCAAGACCTTCATATAATTCAGTGTTTGCTAAATTAACTGGTGATGCACCCCAATCTTTAAGTAAATCAAGCCTCTCTGGTACAGAGTCACTAATATTTTTACCTTTTACATCTGCAACCGTCTCAACTGGCTCTTTACTATATAAATTCCAAGCATCCGTAGCATAAATAGTTAAAGGTGTACCATTTCCAAACGAATCTTCTTCTGCCATGTATTCATCAATAAATTTAGATAATACCATATTCGCTACTTCTGGAGTCGTTAAGGCAAACGGTAAATCCCCGATCGTTAATGGGAAAATCTCTGTCTCGGCATGTCGTCCAGGTGAAACCATACCTAATTCATAAACACGATTTTGAATATCTTCGTAACCTGTTGCAAGTGAGCCAAGGGCGGCATTTGTATATACGTGAACTTTAATTCTGCCATCTGATTTGTCCTCTACATAGTCTACCCATGGTTCAACAATATCTTTTGTAAATGAGCTTGTCGGTGATGCTGAAATATTAAAATTAATTTCGTGAACTTCACCATTACCATCTGATGACGCTGAATCATTTGATTTATTACCACATGCAGATAATAGCAAAATCGAAATTAACACCATTGAAATTGTGAAGATTATATTTTTTTTCATGATAAATTCCCCCTTTATTTTTGACTGTCTCTTTTATGAATTTATTGAAAATTAGGCAGTACATTTTCTGCAAATAAGTTCATTGACTTTAATACTTGTTTTTGTGGTTGTCCGCCG
>NZ_JBEUEL010000056.1:0-8157 GCF_041725775.1 Pueribacillus sp. YX66
TTTTATGATAGAGTGCCTTCTCTTTTTTGGCTAGTAAATAAGGTGAAAATATCCCCCGAGTAAAATATTACACATATATTTGTCCATTCAACTAAAAGCTCACTATTTCCCGCACAAACGATCCCTTTATCAACTTGGGAATGGATCGCTTCTAATAGATCAGGATCAGAATGACCAAGTACAAGAACAGTCCAAGCATTGGAAAGATCAAGATAGCTGTTACCATCAATATCAATTACTTTACTTCCATGCGCTTCTTTTATATACAAAGGGTAAGGGCTTTGCCAAATCGCATGGCGAGTATAACCCCCTGCATGATGCGCTAATGTTGCTGACTTTGGTGTTTTCGCTATAAAATTGACTTCTTCATCTTTCAACCATTTTTCTATTCTTTTATCGGACTGTTTTATTCCCACTTTACGATTCGCTCCCTATTCCTAATCGATCTTTATATTTTTTTAAGATTAATAAGGCCAACGCAACAATGCCTAAAGTGAATATAATCAGAAATGTCGAAACAACTGTAATCACCGGATTTATTTGAATCATTAAATCATCGAACATTTTTTTAGGTGCTGTTATATGCGAGCCAGCGAGAAAAATTGTAACGATTAATTCATCAAAACTGACGATAAAGGCAAAAAACCATGCTGAGACAACACTTGGTATAATATTTGGTAAAATGATCTGAGAAAACGTAGTTAACCAAGAAGCACCAAGACTTCTGGCCGCTTGCTCCACGCGTAGATCAACGGATGAAATTCCGAGCATCATAATCATGATGACAAACGGTGCCGATAGAATGGCATGACCGATAATTAACCCTGGAATCGTACCGACTAACCCAATTTTGGCAAAAAACAGATATAATCCAACAGCTGTTATAATTTGAGGGATAATCATTGGAGCCATCATATTTGCTAAAATTAACTTTTGACCTCTAAAACGACTTCTTGATAATCCGTAAGCAGCAAACATACCTAAAATGAGCGATAACACACTTGAACAAATTGCAACTAAAAACGATGTTCGCAAAGCGATAAACCATTTCGGGTCTTGAAAAAAAGCTTCATACCATTGAAGGGAAAACCCGGATGGCGGAAACTTTAATGTTGCATCATTCGAAAAAGACATCGGGAATACAACAAGGATTGGTACGATAAGAAAAGCAAAAATGAGCATGACAAAGAAGGTTAAACTTAGATTAAAAATTTTTTTCATCCCTCGCTCTTTCTGTGGACGAGTCGGACTTACATCCATTTTTACATCGGTCAATTCACTCATGTTGTTTTCGTCCCCCCTCTTTGAAACAGAAAATAGAAAAGTAACGTTACAATAAGTAAAACTGTCGCTATACCAGCTGCTACTTCCCAATCTGGATAATGATTAATTAAAAAGTCAAGTAATGTTGCAGTCATCTGAACTTTCCCACCACCAAGAATCGCAGGTGTAACAAAGAATCCTAGAGTTAAAATAAAAACAAGACTGGCTCCCGAAACAATTGCAGGTAATGTTAATGGAAGATAAACACGGCGAAATACCGTAAACGGCTTCGCACCTAGCGATGATGCAGCTAATAACAATCTTCTATCAAACTGAACCATAGTGGCGTACAGCGGCAGAACCATAAACGGTAATAATATATTAATCGTCCCAATCACAACCCCAATTTCATCGTATAAAAATTGAATCGGGCTACCAATTAAGCCTAACTTTAGTAATGTGCCGTTAATAACACCTGCATTACCGAGCATGACAATCCAAGCATACGTACGGACAAGAATACTAACGAAAAAAGGTAAAATAATAATTGTAACAGCGATGATTTGCTTACTCAAAGAAAGCTTCGTGATCCAGTATGCTAGAGGGTAGCCCATTAAGGTAGCAATCCCTGCGGTAATGAATGCAATTCGAAATGTATCTGCTACAATCTCTAAATAAACTGGATTCTCAAAAATTTGAGCATAGTGCTCCAACGTTGGATTTGGAGAAAATAAGCTTAATCCAAGCATATAGATTAAAGGGAAATTGAAAAATATTGTTATTAAAAGAAATAAAGGGATTGTGAACCCAAAACCTTTCGGAAGTCTTAATCTATTAAACATCAATATAACCTCACTTCATACAGATTTGGCAAAGGAATGAAAGCTAGACTTCCATTCCTTTGAAGGTTTAACGGTTCAATTGAAATTCTTGCCAACGTTTATTAACTTCATCGGCATTCTCGTTCCACCATTTCGGATCATCTAAAACATGTTTCGGATAGTTTTCATCAGATGTTATAAGTTGTTCTGCAACACCATCTGAAAGCGTGGATTCCAAATTCAAACTAGGTCCAGGATATGGGAAGATTTCCATTGCCTTTGCTTGATTTTCAGCTTTTGTTAATTCATGTAAAAATGCCATCGTTTCCTCGAAGTTCTTTGCACCTTTCGGAACTGCAAAATATGCCATCTTTAACAACCCTTGATTAAACGTAAATTCTAATCCTTGTGGATCAGCGATAAGTGTAGCTGGCCAAACTGCAGCATACTCTACTTCTCCATTAACTAATGCTTGGATCGGTACACCACCTGTATCCCACCAAATCGAAACATCATCTTTAATCTCTTCCAATTTTTTAAATGCTCGATCTAAATCAATGGGATAAAGCTCATCAGGTGAAACACCATCAGCTAATAATGCAAGTGGAATTGCAAACGAAGCCCAATCAGGTAGTGCTCGTTTCCCCGGAAAGTTTTTCGTATCCCAAAAATCAGCCCAAGATTCTGGTTTTTTATCGTTATTTGCTTGCCAAGCCATAACCGTATTAAAATATTGATACCCAACTCCATACGGATGCTTCGCTTCGTCGAATATTGGATCAGGATTGATTAAATCCCAATCTAATTCTTCAACTAACCCTAATCCAACCGCTTGTTCAAGGTTTGAAGCACTCATTTCGATTAAATTATAAGATGTATCACCAGCTTTAACGACCGATTGTAATTTGCCTAAGCTTGTTGGACTTTCCCTTTCAACTTTAATTCCTGTTTTTTCTGTAAATGCATTAATAAAACCATGCTCTACATAATTTCCTGATTCTCCACCAGGTTCTAGCATGCGTAAAGTTACCGACGAATCTAGACCACCAGACTGACTATTGTCTTCCTTTTTTTCATTGTTTGCACTATCGTTGCCACCACATGCTGTCAACGCAACGATAACGATAAGAAGCATTGACATTAATAAATATTTCCTCTTCAACTTCATTTCCATGAATCCCCCTCATAATTTATGATTGAACGTTATACAACTTTAGGGTATATTCTTATCAAATCTTCTTAGCCTCACCCCCTGAAATCTAATTAAAACTCTATTATTTATTTAAATAGAACCCTTTGATCTCTCTCATCCCAAGTGAATGTAATATTGTCGCCAATCCTCCATCTACACTCATTCCCAGCCTCCGTCATAATCACTTTTGTTCCTAACTCACTTTCAACTTGATAACGGTATTCATTACCTAAATAAACAGAAGAAATAATCTTACCTGAATGTCCTTTCTCTGCGTCTGGTGTAGCCATTTTGAATTGTTCAGGTCTTACTAACAGACTAACGTACTGTCCACTTGAAGATTCGTACTGCTCGTCCAACTCAATTTTGTTTCCATTCTTTACAGTTAAGTAAACGTTACCATTTGATGATTCAATGATTCCATCGAAAAAATTAGCCATACCTAAAAAGTCAGCTACGAATCGAGATTTCGGTTTACTATAAAGTTCCTCCGGTGTACCGAGCTGTTCGATTTTACCATTATTTAAAATTAGCATGCGATCCGACATCGTTAATGCTTCTTCTTGATCGTGAGTAACCGTAATTGTCGTAATTCCGAGTGAGCGCTGCAGTTCTTTTATTTCTACTTGTACTTGTTGGCGTAATTTGCGATCTAATGCAGCTAGTGGTTCATCCAATAGTAAAATAGACGGTTCAAACACAAAGGCACGCGCTAATGCAACTCGTTGCTGTTGTCCACCAGACAACTCATTCGGTTTACGATTCCCAAATTTCTCCAGACGTACAAGTTCAAGTACTTTATTCACCTTCATTTCGATTTCACTTTTCGGTACTTTTCGAACTTTTAACGGGAACGCGACATTATTAAAAACAGTTAAATGTGGAAACAGTGCATAGCTTTGAAAAACTAAACCGACATCACGTTTATGCGGAGGATCGTTCGTGACATCGATATTTCCAATTTCAATCGTTCCTCGTGTCGGCGCTTCAAACCCTGCAATCATTGACAAAATGGTTGTTTTACCCGAACCACTCGGACCAAGAATCGTCATAAACTCTCCGTCTTTTACTTCCATGTCAACATTGTCTACTGCAACTACACGACCAAACTCTTTTGATATTGCTCGTAAATGAATAACACTCATTCACCCATCTCCTATCCTTGTATTCACTAGAAATGTAGTCAGTTTCATTCTTAAGAAAATGATAGAATTAAAACATTACTGCATTCTAACAAGAACCAACTTTTTAACTATAACTAATTATAGATCGTTCTACCTGCTTTTATCGTTTCAATTGTGCCATCAGCGAACACTTTTTCGATAATAATCCCAGTACTTTTCACATGTTGATTCAATCGTTTGCGGTTCCCTAATGCTTTTAAAACAACTTTAGGGTCAAGAACTTCAGGAGCAATGACTCCACGCTTATTAATCTTTTCTGTCGCAATTAATTCAGCACCTACGGCAGCGGGAATTCCTGTCGACTCCCCAGTCGATTCATTACTCGCAGTCGTATACACATATGAAACGTTTTCTCCGTCTTTCTTTCCTTTGACAATAACTTTTAGACCACCGAATCCAAATGGATGGTCAACGTCTAACAAATCTGGCCTTGCTTGTAAAAATTTAACGACAAAATCTCGAGGTGAAATCTTTATTTTATGATCGATTTGAATCGGTTCCTCTGAACCAAATCCTAACTGGATTAAACTTTTAAATGTTTCAATAACTTTCGGTGGAAGTAATGTGCCTTTATTCGTTACTTTACGAATCTCAGGAAAAAAATGCGGAATTGTAATCGGCTCGGGATGTCCAATATCATAAACGGTTACTCTTCCTAATGGGTTTGGGAATTCAACCGTAAGTGAACCTTCCTTACCAAAAGGCTGAATCATCGTTCGTTTCCCTTGATCAAAACCTGGAATATATCCGGATCCGCCATGAAACACGTGATATAAAACCGCTGTCCCTGTCTCTGCTTCACCCATGACCCATATCGTATCGATTTCTTCAGCTACATCAAGCTCATCGATCCCCATTCTCGCAAATACATTCGTAATACCAGGCGATGTTCCCATACCTGTTAGTACGGTAATACCGGCTTTTTTAGCTTTATCATCCATTGCCAAAATCGCTTCTGCTGCATCATAATCATCACAAATATCAACATAATGAGTTTTCGTAGCAAGCGCGGCACGGATGACAAGTGGACCGAACTTATAAAATGGCCCGATAAAATTTAAAACGACAGTAGCTTCTCTGAGTAAATCGACTAGAGCAGTTTCGTCCGATACGTCAATTTTCGCAATAGAAACTTTTTCACTCCCTATTTCGTTTGCCACTTGTTTTGCTGCTTGCTCATTTGCATCTGCAATAACAATTCCATCAAACTTTCCATTTAATGTTAAATCTTTAACAGCAACAGAGCCCATCCCACCCGCTCCACCTAGAACAACAATCTTTTTCAATGTAAATGCTTCCCCTTTTTTAATTCTTTTCTCAATACTTTGCCTAAATCATTTTTTGATAAGTTGAACACGAACGAGATACTTTCAGGAACTTTATATTTTGCTAGATTTTGTTCACACTATGTGAGAAGCGAGTGCATCGTTGGTACAAATAAATGTACTTTTTCTTTTACAATGATTTCGAATGTTTTTACATGAGTACGATTCTTGCACCTAACGCATAAGCCATCATTGTTACGGTTAATCCATATATATGTGAAATTGGAAGAGTCACCAACATTGTCAATTGCTCATCGATTGCTCTTGTTTCATCTACATTTAATAGACCTAATGCTTGCAATTCCATTTTCACAGCTAAAAGATTATCATGCGTAATCATAGCTCCCTTCGGTTTTCCCGTAGTTCTTGAAGTATAAATTATGGCTGCTACATTATGTTTATCTTTGCACTTTATTTTTACAGTTTGTTTATCCGAAACGGGTAAGTCATAATGATGCGTGTCAACATCATAAACCTTTGGCTTGAACGATAAGTTTTGTATCGCACCAGTTATTTTCTTGTCATTTTCTGAACGAGTAATGATCAATTTCAGTTCACAGTATTCAACAGTATAACTACTTTCATTTTCACGAAGTGATCCATTAATCGGTACGATAATTGCGCCTATCTTTAAAATCGCTTAGTAACTAATCAATACATCTGGTAAATTCAGCAAGATGACAAGCACTCGCTCTTGATCGCGAATGCTCATATTTTTTAAACGATGTGCCAACTGATATGCTTTTTGATTCAATTTCGCATTTGAAAGCGTTTTTCCTTGATGTGCCAATTGTGCTACATTCATAACGAGATGCTTCATTCTTTTCAAAAGTTCTGTTACTAAAACAAATCGGATTCAAACAATGTCGTAGTCTTCGTTTCTAAGCCAATTTGCTGCACGACTTTATAGTCGCCATTTGCTTCAAAAAGCCCAGCTTCTCGCAAGTCTAACAATAAAGCTTGTGGATTAATACATTCAGGAGGGATTACGCCTTTTTTATTTATTTTGCCGTTGACAATGTGCCAAGCTGCAACCCCGGCAGGAAGCGATGTGCTATTGGCCATCGTTTCATAACTTGACTTCGTAAACGTATAAGATGCTTTTTTTCCTGTTGTTGTTTTACCGATCACTTCAACTCTTGAAGCACCGACTGATTTACGTGCCGGGCGTTTTTGTTCTGAATCCTTTGATTGTTTGTCACGAAGCATCGCTAATAAAAATTCTAAAGGGGCTACCTCCTCATTTTTAAACGCAATCGGTTTCTCGCTCGCCAACCCAAAGTCTACTAAAGTTTTAAACAATACATTTTGATATTGTGGAAGGATGGCTCCAAAATTCGTGACCGTTTTTACGTTAGGAATAAATTTAGGTAACGTAACAGGTTCAGGGTGACCTATGTGATACAGTTTTACCTTCCCAACAGGTTCGCCAAAGTCTATATCTCGTGAAGTTTCTAATTGATATGGCTGAATGTTTTCGAAGCTTCCATTACGAAACGTAGGAACTGTTCCGTCAATACAATGAAATAAATGAACTAATGCGCCGAAGCCTCCAGGTTCTGCATCGCCAACAACCCAATACGTATTGATTTCTTCAACTGTGTCTATCGCATCAGAGCCAAGACGTGCTAACACATTTGTGATACCTGGTGAAGCACCCATACCGATGAGTGCAGTAACTCCTTTTTCTTTCGCTTTTTCCGATAATTTTAATGCTTCTGTTGTCGTATCGTAATCATCACAAATATCAAGGTAGTGAATCCCGGCTTCAATTACAGTTTCAAGTGTTTTTGTTCCAAACTGATAATAGGGACCGATAAAATTCATAACGAGGGTAGCTCCGTTCATTTTTTCAACTACGTCTTCTTTATTTTTGACATCTACGACTTGAGCTGTAGCTTTCGGACCAAGTTCTTTCGCGAATTCATTTACTCTCGCAAAATTAATATCAGCTAAAACGAGTTCTTTCACTTCATCTTTAGTCGCTAAATACTGTGCAGCGGGTTTAGCCATCTGTGCACCCCCACCTAAAATAACAATTTTCATTCTTTCATTCTCCCTTCAATAAAATTTTCATTTAGCATAAATTAAAAATATTACTGAGTTCTAACAAGAAAAACTTTAGACTGTGGTAATCTGTAATGACGCATGACGTAAACAGAAGCTTTATTGCCCCTGTACGATAAACCGAAAAAATAAAATTACTATGAAAGGAATACTTTCTAATGATTATCCAAACAAAAAAACTTGGAGAACATTATATCCCCAAGTTTTTAAAAATTTATTGTTATGCAATTAAACCAATTCAAGCATTAACGCCATGCCTTGTCCGCCACCGACACAAAGGGTCGCAATTCCGTACTTCTCATTGC
>NZ_JBEUEL010000057.1:0-7659 GCF_041725775.1 Pueribacillus sp. YX66
ATGGAATCCGACAATTCCGAGGATACCCTACCTATTTTTTATTGAAAAGACCTTTACACAAAATATTTTACGTCATCTCGATTTTATAAAACAAAAAAGACAATCACATCTTCATGTATTAATTGCCTTATTCTTATTAGTAACTAGAATCTCTTTCATTAAAAAAGTCACTTCTGAAAAATCAATTGCTTCACTAACTTCTGGAAAAAAAGTAACATAAACTCTTCGAAAAACGTTCCAAATCATTGTTTAAATAACCGATTATGAGCAGGCAAAAAAATTCTTCCTTACATCTAAAGAATATATGTTCACATTTAAATTTAACTCTTACCCGATAATATGTATAGAAGATTTTGTTAATTTTGAACAATTATTTTTCAATTATGTGTAAACACGTTATGATAAAAAGAAAGCAACGTTGGGGAGTTGGAAACGAAGTGGATAACGAAAACAAAAATAAAGAACTAACCGATGAAGAATTGCAAGAGCTTGTTTTACAAGCGCAACAAGAAGCACTCCAAGAAGAAAAAATAAAAGAGCAAAAACCACGAAGGCCGTTTCCAAAATGGATCTACTGGATCATTGCCATAAGTATGGTCTTAAATGCACTCGCCTTCTTACCTGAAAAATTTTCCTTGCCAGCCGTCAAATTTCTCATCACATCTACGAAATTGTCAAAACAAGCAGACGTTCAAACGTATAAAAAAGCAGTCGTCGTCATCGCAGCAGACGATTCACGCGGGACAGGCTTTTCCATCTCTCCTGATGGCACGATCATCACGAACTATCACGTCATTGAAAATAGTAGTGACAGAGTGACGATCGCTTTTCCCGACGAAGGTCCTTTTTCCGCTGAGGTCGTGCATACGTATCCAACGATAGACCTAGCAATATTAAAAACAAACGAAAATAAAAAACCCCTTCCGCACCTTACGCTCGCAAATGAATGGGCGCTTGAATCAAACGATCATGTAACATTTATCGGAAATCCGTTACGTTTTCAAGGAATTGTAAACGAAGGAACGATTTTAGACAAAATAAAATTACGTTCTTGGGATGAAGAGGTCATCATGATAAAAGCACCGGTTTATCGAGGCAATAGCGGAAGTCCAGTGCTAAATGAAGACGGACAAGTCATCGGTGTCATTTTTGCAACACTCAAACATGATAAACATGGAAAAGTAGGGCTATTTGTACCGATAGATGTGTATCATCAATATCAAAATGATCACTTGAACTTGAATGAAACGAGACTCGAGCATCTACGCTCTCATATTTTTGTTCATTTTTCGCCTTAATCTTTCATCTGTTAAAAGGAGGGCAAGAACTCGCCTCAAATTCTGCTTCGAGTTTAGGTACATAAGTTGGCAATTATTCCTACAAGTGCCAATCGTTCCATGTTTCAAGAAATATAGTGGAGTGAGCTTTCCTGATTGGAACATGGCTAGGTGTAACGGACACATAACAGGTACGTTCGCTTAAACCTCTCTTTAAACGAGCCATTACAATCTTTTTAGCATCTCAGGTAAATATGTAAGGAAAGAAGAATGAAGAGGAAATCGAAATAAAAATCGCATTAATGACAGTTTAAATAAAGGTCGTCCTGGGGTTTCTTTCTTTCACATACTCAAAGATAAGTTTCCGAACATGACGTTCGTTAACCTCGGAAAACTAGGCAAGTTTATACACTCGTCTAATATAAACAAAGGTACATATTGTTCTTTGGATCGGCGTGAATGATGTTTATTCAAAATTGTTGAGTATTCAAGCACAGCCAGTAGCGAAAGATCATAATGAGTTTAAAAACTAATTACGAAAAGGTGAAGCGATAGTTCTTGATTCATCAAAAAAGTCGTAACCGTTACTCCCGCTATCGTTGGTGAACATCCAGATCATGCTCCTAATTATGAAATCAAAGAATTGGATGTACTTATCCAATCTATTAAACGTAAACATGAAAATGTCAGTTTTTTAGATATCCAGTCTGTTTTTTAAGACATCTTGCAAAAGTAACTACTTCAGATATTATATCAGTACAAAAGTAAATAGAGTGATGACCGATGTTCTCTTTTATAAGAAGCCTGCAAAAATTGATAAGCGATCAAGAAAACATTGGCTTCATCTTACACTAGATGAGATCCACCTAAACAGTGCAGGTGCACAAATTGTAGCAGAGCAGAAATTTGTGCAGATGAAATCGAGCGTTTGACAGCCAAAAATCAAAATAAGACCATTCAGTAACGATTTAGCGGTAACCACTTTTATGAATGTTTAATGCAGCAATGTGAACTCTCTGTCCTTTCATCTACCTACCATCCAAAAGAAATCAGGTGAGAAAATCTCGTCTCACCTGATCATGTAAGCCTCTATTATTCGATTGCACGTTTTCTTCTGAAGATGACGATAGCTACAGCCATGATGGTCAGCAACGCTCCAATAAACACGAACGTGTACATGTTCGTTGCAGTTTTCGGTAAGTTTTTTCCATCGCTTTCCTTGCTTTCAAATTTTACTTTCCCTTCATTGACACGTTTTCCTTCGTCTTCATCTTCACCTTTTTCATCATCTTCACTTTTATCCTTTTCATCGCCTTTACCATTATCTTTATCATCGACTTGACCAGTGTCACCATCATCGTCATCGTCATCGACAATCGGATCTGTAACCTCATCCAATGAACGTTCTTTTAAATGTCCCCAGATAACTTCACTCGCATTCATATGCTGACTAGTAAGTCCAATCCTTTCAGGTGGCAAATATTGCGGTCCGCCTGGCCACGTATGACCACCACCTTCAACTAAATAGTAAATAACTTCAGTATTATCTTTTCCACCACGATAGACAGTTCGGCGGATTTTTGTCGGATCATTTTCTGCTATTTGTGGAAGATAAGATACTTGTGGCTCAGTTGTAATCCTATTTGTATTCAACCAATATTTAATTGTCTCTTCGTTCGAAAGAAAAATGGCTGGTCTTGCTTTATAAATCGGGTCATCTTCCCCCATAACCATAACGACGGTTTTTGGTCTCTCTGCCGTTATGGAAGCTGTGTCTGTCGTCATTTGTCCTGTTACAAGACCTATGCCCGCAATACGATCAGGCAACATGACAGCTAGATGACTGGAAAATAATGCTCCACTAGACATTCCAGTTGCATACACTCGGTTTGTATCAATATTATAATTGTCTTCTAAATAATTAAGAATAGCATCTGTAAATGCAACATCATCAACTCTGTCGTGAATAATCTTCCAGCTTTTATCAATGCTAGAATCAGGGTCAAAGCTTGAATCATCCTCCGGGCTAAGAACCTCACCATCTTTCATGATTGAACTGTCTGGGAATACTGCAATAAACCCTTCTCTTTCTGCAACTTCATCAAATCTACTTAAATACATTTGACCTGCTCCAGAACTGCCTGCACCATGAAATGACAGCAAAAGAGGTACTGATTTATTTTCTTGATATGAACTTGGTACATAATAATCGAAAGTACGCTTGAGTCCATCAACTTCTAACTCCACTTTTTTAAGTCCTGTCGAAGGTTCTTCCACTTTTAATGAATAATTTTTAAAGTGCTCCCAAATAACTTCACTTGCATTCATTTGTGTACTTGAAAGTCCAATTATTTCAGCAGGTGCATACTGGGGTCCGCCCGGCCACGTATGACCACCACCTTCAACTCGATACAGAATAAGCTCGGAACCAATTTTACCGTTACCATATATTTCTTTATGAATAACCGTCGGATCATTTTCATCTACTTTTGGCAACGTTTCTCTCACCGCGATATCATCTGTCCCGTTATGATGCTTCCAATACATGACAGTTCCTGGAACGGCTGTATGATACGGTATAATTGGATCATTCTCACCCATGATCATAATAACAGGGATCGGGCGCTTCGGTATTTTTAATCCGAACTCCTCGCTTGGTAAACCACCTGTAACACTTGCAACAGCTGCTAAGCGATCCGACAATTCTATTGCAAGACGCTGTGAAAACATCGCACCGTTTGACATACCAGTCGCATAAATGCGATTTTCGTCAATATTATAATTATTTATAAAAATATCGATTAATTCTGACACAAAACCGACGTCATCAATGCCTTGTTCATTTTGATAAGAATCGACTCTTCCATCGTTCCATTGAGTTTCTGCACCTGGCAAACTTGGCAACGTTATAGATGAGTCTTCTCCCGCTTCTAAAGTTGTCGCATTTGGAAAAACAGCAATAAATCCTTCTTTTTCCGCAATATTTACAAAGTTAGTTAAACTTCGCTGTCCTTCAGCATCACTCCCCAAACCATGAAATGAGAATAAGAGTTCAGTAGGTTTTGAACCATCGTAATTGCTTGGTAAATAATATTCATATGTACGTTCCATCCCGTCAAATTGAATCGACTCTTTAATCAAGTCACCTTCCGCAGCTTGTACAGAAAGTCCAATAAATGAAATCATTATCAAAAAGAAAGCGCTTACAAAAAATGTTCTTTTAAATTCTTTCACTAGTATCCCCCTCCTTTTTATTGAAAACTTCACTCTCGATAAGATTACATTATTATATTATAATGGTCAAATGATTTTAAATAATCTGTCATTAATGTTGACAAAAATAGATTTTCATAAATAATGCTTTCATTCATATCGTCCACTTATAAAAAAATCAGGTGTAGAACTTCACCTGATTTCACATAATTGATAAATATACTCTTCCTTGTGAACTGCTCCCACCACTTACCACCCTTACGGATCGCTTGAAATGGAGGTTTATAAAGACAAGGGTTTGCGATTAAAGAGGAAAACTTATCTTCACCTTCTCACACAAAAATTTACAGTGAACTCTATCGGGACAATAGTAGTGTACGAGAAGCATTAACCCTATTCCCCAAATTACAGACCAACAGATTATTTCCGATGCGACACTTTCATCTGTTTAATTTCAGCAACATGCTTTTCTTTACTTACAGCAATCCATTCTTCAATAGCTGAAGGAGCATTTTTAAGTAATGCCGGATATTTTCGATTCAGGTACGCTTTAATCGCATTAATTTCTATTTCAGTTGGAATGACAGGAGCAATCGGAATAGGCAACGGATCCGTTATTTCATCTAATTGTGACAGAGTATACGCTCGCTTCACTGCAAATTCTTCTGAATCTGATACAGCACGAGCATCATAAATGCCATGCTTATCAAACGTAACACGTTCAAACACGATGCGAATGATGGTAAAAGGTCTTCGATTCTTTGTTTCATACGTCATCTCCATCATGATGACCGTTTGACTAGCCAACTCACGCCTCGGGAACTTTCCACCTTTAATTTGATAAAACGGAATCTCATATACAGCTTCATCTGTGACACATATATACTTCACCCGCATGGTTGCACTATCACTCTTTTCAAACAATGATGTCTTCATAGTCACAAACAAATCACTCCTGGCTAGCGATGTAAAAGCTGAAGATCCTTTACTAAATTTATCGACAAAAATTCCCATTATTTAAGTATCACTTACCCATTTCCTTTATTAACTAAATTGGTTGCGTATTGTCTTTTTTAGCTTAGAAAAACGTTAAAGTACATATATTTTGGAAGTACGAATGATAAGGATTTTGTTCAGGTAGCGAGTTATACATATAAAACTTTTCAGAAGAAAGTTAGCAACGGCCCGTGATAGGAGAGCCAAATGCAAAATGGTTTATCTGACCCGCTGCACATACTAGAAACATATCATTACCATTATGTGATCGGATACACCCAATTACAAAAGAAAAAAATTTCACGCGGGGATAGATATCGCACCTGTATATATCGTATACTAGCTGTTACAGTGAAAGAGGGAACGGCTGTTTCGTTATTTTAGATCATGGAAGAGGAGTTGAAACTAGATACGCACATCTTTCATCGATAACGGTAACTCATGGCGAAAGCATAAATGTTGGACAAGTGATCGGCAGGATCGGTTCAACAGGAAGTAGTACAAATGATCATTTTCATTTTGAAGTGAGGAATAGTAGTAGTCCGTACAATCTTTTGAGTTTTTTCGAGTAACTGCTAAAAGATGAGGGGTGAACTGCTCCCACCACTTACTACCCTTACGGGTCGCTTGAAGAGGGGGCTTCTCGGGTCATCCCATCTAACGACAGGAAACCCTCTTGTTCCAAAAGTTATGTTCTTTATGCTAATAAGCGAGCATCCTTCATTTTTGATATTGATTGCTGAATTGTGAACCGCAAGAACACTTATACACACGTTCTGACAACGGCATTTCTTTTTCTATTCCTTGAGGATGGGAGACTTCCTTCGGAAATTAAGTTAAACAGTCTTGCATCCTATAAACATCACTAATCTAATCATAAAATGACATGTCCTAATCTACAACTAACAGAAATTAATATGTAATCAAACGTTTGTTTAACTTTCTATCGTAAAGAAAAAAGACATCGAGAAGGGTCTCCTACTCATGAATTATCATTAATTCACTCTACAAGTCATCGAAATTCCAATTGTCATAATCATCATTATAATCCGAGAGATCGTCCCCACCGTCATCCCAAAGCCAATCATCATCATATTCCGAATAATCATAATACCAATCGTCGTTTGCATATTCGCCACCATCAATATAGCCATCCCCATAATTCCACAAATCATCAAAGAAGAATCCACCATTCGCATTATAAAATTGTTCCAAAATCTCTTCTTCCGACATCGGGTTTGCAATCCAAAAGTCGATCAACTCCGCAACTATATAAATCGGGATGCTAAAGCCAATCGAATGACCTTCAAGACTCGCAGCTGAATGAATCGCAATTACTTTTTCGGCATTTTTTGCAATTAGCGGACCACCACTACTACCTGGAGAAACTAGTGCCGACATTTGATACACATTTTCGATAGATAGATTAAAGACCGTATTCCAGTTGAACCATTTGATAAAAATGCCCTCACCCCAAAAGAAGTAACTGAAATCTAAAAGGAAAACCTACGTTTAAAACAGGAGCTCGGAACCTTAAAAAAAGCTATAGCCATATTCACCAAAAAGAGCATTATCCAATCCAAACGATGTGTAATGTACTTGATGAGCCAAGAAGTACATACTATCAGTCTTTGAAAGAAGAAGTAAACCATGTTCGTTATCTTGATTTTCAATCTGCTAATTTAGCGATATTTCATTATATTGAAAGTTGGTACAACCGCAAAAGAATCCAGAGCAACATTGATTATAAAACACCACAGGAAGTCGAAGATTTATACACTATTGCATTGTGACAAATTTGAATATACATTCATCCATCACTGCACGGCTTTACATGGAGAGGCGGGCATGTTAGCCTTTTTTGGCAAGCCACCTATGTTTTGGCTAGCTCCATGACTTAGAAATCTTGCCCGCAGAGGTTCTATATTAAGTTTTAGTGGCTTCATTGAAATATCATTTCAGTCCATTTTTATTGAAAGTTGCGGACATCATAACAGTGACCGCATCATATTTGATAAAGTCCATATAATTGTGTAAAAGAAAAGGGCCATATGATTGCCTTTACGGTACAATGTTTTTAACCAGAAAACTTTACCAGGAGGCAGATCATATGACCCACCTACATTTTACATTGGAAACAAAAGAAATACAAAATTTAATTGAAAAATCCGTC
>NZ_JBEUEL010000058.1:0-7596 GCF_041725775.1 Pueribacillus sp. YX66
TTTTATGATAGAGTGCCTTCTCTTTTTTGGCTAGTAAATAAGGTGAAAATATCCCCCGAGTAAAATATTACACATATCGATGTTAGGTAAATTAAACGCTTCTGATCCCAGCACTCGAATTACCGAGTTTGGTGGAAAGGAAAATAAAGATTTAACAAGTCTGATTTTAACAATTCACACGGTTCAGCAAGGACGCCCTGCGGCTACAAGCTACGCGATGTACATGGCTGGAAAAAAGGGGACCTTAACGACATCGTTGCATCCGGATTTGCGAACGGGAAAAACAGGTTACCGTATAAACGCAAACGAGGAGGCACTAAAACGTTTAGGTGTAACACCAGATTTTAAAGCAAGAAGTGAACTAATGTATCGATTACCGAAGGATCCCAATAAATGGAAATACCATCACTATGCACTTGCAGAAAAAAACCAAGCGACGCTCAAGTATGCGAGTAACAAGCCGGGAAGTTCGGGTTGGTCAAAAACAGGTCAAGAAGCACTAAAAAAACACCCTGAACTTGCGTACTGGAATGATAAAGCCAAACTTTCTCAAAAAGCAAAAACGGTTTTAAAAGAAGCGGGCGTAGGCGCGTTAAAATCTTTCAAAGACGCAGTTGATGTACGAGGCATTGCAAATAGTGGTTTATTAAAAGGCACTGGAAAGGCACTTGGGCCAATAGGGGCGGGGTTAAGCTATTATAATAACCTGCAAGATGCAAATAACGATGGATTGACAGGAGCAGATGCAGCGACAAGAGCTACTGTCGACACAGCCATTGATTTAGCTGTAGGAGGAGCGGTGCAGGCAGGGAGCGTTGCGTTGTTTACCGTGATTATTCCAGCACCTGGTGTTGGGACAGCTATAGGCGTTGGAGTTGGGATTCTGGCAAATATTGCTTTAAATACTAAGTGGGGTAATAGTAAAAAGACACCAATGGATCACATAAAAAGTTGGTTTCGTTAAGAATAAATGAAAGGGTTAAATAAAGTTATGTTAAAAAAACTAAACTTTGAAGATTTTGCAGTTCTTAGAGGGCCATTTGAGTCGGGAAGACAGAGTCCAAGCTCTTTAAGTGCCGCATTAATATTATCAATATTTATGCAGGCGTTATTTATTTTTTTAGAAAAATATATTGGTAATTATTCAATATATCCGCATACAGAAAGAATATTTAATATACATTTATGGTTATCAATTATTCTGGCAGTACTTTCAATTATTTACTCAATCCCCGTTATATACATGAGGAGTCAAAAAATCCAATATTTATTAACAATTTCAGTATCCCAAAATTTAGGTTCAGTATCTATTTATATATTAATTTTATTTATGTTAGGTGCAGAAGCCGAAACTTTTCAAATGGATTCAAATGAAATCGTAACATGTATGTACGTAATATTATTGTTGGGGATTATTGTGTTTATTCTAACTTCTATTCGTTTTTATATTCTGCTTAAAAAGGGTCAATACCGAAAGGGCTCTAAAAAGGATAAGTTAAGAGCAAAGTTTGAGAAGAAGTCATTAGTTCCGGTTGCGATTATAGGAAGTACAGGTTTAGTATTTATAATTCAATTTCTTATTAGAACATTTGGTATACAAGACTTTCAACTTATAATTATGATTTCACTCGCCACATTAATTTTTCTCACGATGCTATTCGTATTACCCGAACAACTTGTCCTCTTATACTGTAAGTTCCGATTTAAAAGCTTTAATTTCGATCGAAGAGGCAATTTGTATTTCATTGACAATGACTTGGAAAAATCGGCCAAAGTGAAATAACATTTATTTTATTTTTGAGAAGGGATGATTTGGATGGGGATAGAACTTCGTTCGTTACAATTTGATAACTTACTAGTCCATGAAACGAAACAATTAAGGGAAAATTGGCAAGAGGGTATATTTATTATGGAGGACTTTACCCTTAATGAAGATGTATATCAAAATGGACCAATCTTTTTTTCTGTTGCACCCGAACTGAATGAACCGAAGTTTGGTCACTTTACATATTATTTACCGATTAACACAACTGTTGGTCTTTCAGATGAAACATACTTTTACTTTCTTGATCGCTTCGATATTGAAAAAGCATTTGCGCTTCGACAAGCCGATCAAGAAGCTGATTTTTATGCCGCCCATAAAAAAATTAAAGATTATGCTAATGACCAACAAGTAGAATTAGAGGAAATGTTTTATTGTTTTCTTTTAGAAGTTTACGGAGAAATTATTATCGATTTGTATGTGCCTTTGAAAGAACGGAGCACGGCATTATGATTGTCGAGACTCATAGTATCGGATATCGCAATGTTGCTTCTAAGCTTTACAATTTTTTTCCTGACGAGATTGATGTAGCGATTAATGATTTTGTTGGCATTTTAACCCGACATGGCTACAACCCAACTGGTACGATCTTTTTTTCCATCATTAGCGACCCGACAGCTGAAGTGATGACGGCCGAAATCTTTCTTCCAATTTTAGAAAACAACTTCAAAAAACCAACAGAGGAAGAGGTAAGTTTTAATAGCTATTTTTTAATCAAACCAATGCTGATGACACGCATCATGGATAATTTCGATGAACAATCTCAAGTGAAATATTGGGAACTGATTCATTATATTCAACGAAAAAACTTGATCCAAAAGACGCCGGTATTTGCTGAATTTAAGCGAAGTTATAAGGACAGATCGTATGTTGAGATGAGTGTTGGTATTTAAAAGGAGCAGTGCAAATGAAAAAAATATTATCTAGCGTATTTGTAATTTTAGTGTTGTTTGTATCAGGATGTAGTTCAGACTTAAGCGGAACGTTGGAGAACGAACCTGAAACTAGAGGTGAGAAAGAAGTGGAAGATGTTCAATTACAAGTATCAAAAATGGATGAAGAAGCTGGGGTTACGACTGAGAATAACGAAATTTATCAATATTTAGATCAAATGGTTAAAGAAGATCCGAAAATGGGAATTCCGAATGATTTTAGCATTCATATCGTAGATATCGTGGAAGGATATGATGACGATACGCATGCGACGATTCTCTTTTTGGGTGTGAACCGGCTGCCAAAAGCGATGAAAAATATTTCGTTTAATTATACTCTTGGAACGGAAGACGGGGAATATATGTGGAAGGGTGTGGAAGTCATGTTGTCTGAATCAGAAGTAGGAATCATTAAACCGAACCACGCTGTTCCATATTCTCTCGAAATAACGCCAGAACAGGAAGAAATTTATATGAAATTGGAGCAAGACAATACTATCATGAATATGGAGAATTTCGATTTTGAACTTGTTGAATAGAGGAATGAAAAAAATAATAAGTTTGAATGTTGTAAAAGAGTATATGAATTTAATTTTTAGTAACAATTGATTGATTCGATTATAGAGTTTTTCCACTGCTTGTTGCCTTGCCCCTTTAATATCTACACAATTTTTGAATCATTGATCGGTTTTGTTTCCTATTATTTGCATATACTGTGAGCGGTAATGTATTTTTGAATTAAGGTTATGCATGGTGTTCCGGGCGCATCAAAAATACAAGCGCTACCGTTGAAAACCTAATAACAGTATGTATGCAGAGCGCCGCCTTCATCTGGAGAAGGGCGCTCTCCTTTTTGTGCATAACTAAGCTAGGAATGAATATCGCATTACGATATGTTATTAAAGGTCGCAATTCTTTCTACGACGCATTACGGCGATTTGGACGATTCCGGTTCCAATGACAAACAACAAGAATCCGGCAACAACCAAATTGTAGTAGGGAGTAGCTGTTATAGGTAATTTACCGCCTTTGTCTTCCTTATCATTAGAGGTAACAGGGGCTTTTTAGTTTGTAAGAAGTTGGGACAACTGTCTTATCTTTAGATTTATCGTTAGTGTCTTGTTTGTCAGTGTTTTTCTCACCGTCATTAGGAATTGGTTTATCCGTTGTATCGGTGTTGATGCTGGCAAACATGCCGTATGTACCCGAAAAGTCAGAAGCAGTCATTTTAATCTGGCGAGCTTCTTTGTTGTTCACACCATTTTGTTTAGTCCAGCTTCCATCTTTATTTAAAAAGTATATATTAACGTCATGACTAGCATGTTTGGCGTTATAACCCATCATCAAATGAAAATTGCCCGTATAGTCCTTGTTGCCATCAGGAAATTGGAATGAAAACATTAGCGTATCTCCAGCTACAGCGAAATTTTTTCCATCAGGTTTCCTGCCGGTCGAGACGGTTATTATCGTGCCTAACGGTAAGTCAGAAGGCATGATGAGTTCAGTTAACGTCTCGGCAATCGTTATATGATCGCCAGGATTTACGACAGATTTTTCATCGAGTTGAATTAGTAAAGTTTGTCCAACGACGTTAATAGCAACCTCTGAATTTAAATGTTCATAGCAACTTCAATTGTTGCAGATCCGATCTTTTTGGTTGAAATAAGCCCATGTTTATTAACTTCAACGATGTTTGGATCAGAAGACTCATATGTTGCTTTTTCTGTTATACCGAGTGACTCACCGTTAGGATTGATTACTTCTACTTTTAATTGCTCGGTTTGTCCACTATTCAGTTGGAGTTGCTCTTTAGATACAGACAGCGTGTAAACATCATTAATCAGATTTTCTGAATCGTTTGGTTCACTAGGACCTTTGGCTAAGTCTGGTAAAATGTACGCCAAAAAGGCTTGCGCCATCGCTTCATACCCAGCCTCATTCGGATGAATATTCGTTTCGTTAGGTAAGTATTCTTTATATTGAACTTCAAAGACCTTAAACGTTGGAACGAAGGTAGCCTTTTGGTTTTCCGTTCCACTTTCGAGTGCGGTATTTAAATTTGAAATTAGTTCTGTAACGAGGGGCTGCATGTTATCTTCTAAATACGGAAAGGCGTTATAATAACCCATGACATATACAGAAGCATCGGGGTTAAGATACTCGATGATGTCAAGGATAAACTCCATATTTCTTTTTATATTTGCGGTTTCTTCCGCAGCTATTGCTTTTAACTCAAGTATTTCTTCAGGTGTCATATTTTCAAGATCAATATTATGTACGTTTCCTACGGCGTTAAGCAGATCGTTTGCACCAGCATCAATTGTTACGATATTTGCAGATTTTAATTTGTTTCTTAGATGGAGATCGACGTCGAGTTGCCATAGTACATCACTTGTCGTGAAGCCTGCTACGCCTCTTTTGAAGGAATTCAAATCATAACCTTCTTCAGTGAGATAATGATGGATGAAAGTGGGATATCCTTTTCCAAATGTCCAGTTGTGCAACATTCCAGCGGCTAGAGAATCTCCTAGTGATACGTAATTGACAGATTGCGGTTTGCTGTTGGCATGTGCATGAACAGGAATCAAGCTTAGTAACATGACAAGTAATAATAACGACTACGATTGAGCGTTGTTTATTCATTTCGTTACCTCGTCCTTTCTGATTAATTATAAAATTCGGAATCCATCGTACACGTTTTAAGCTTGTTTGCAAATCTGTAAAAAGTTGTTAAAAAATTCAAAGGGTCACCCTTCTTTTAGTACAAGCTAACCAAAATGCCTATTATGAAATAACGTATTATCATGAAATTTTGAATAAAACGTAAGTAACACGTAGAACGTAAATTGATGGGAAGTGTAGAATGTTTTTCCTAAAAATGGACATGCTAACGATGACTTTATTTTTAGGAGGCGGTAGGATGATTCCAATTGAATCTAGTGTGACTGGGAAGCAGTTTCGACTCCAATTTCTTGAAGAAAAAATGAAGCCTATGGGCTATGTCATTGGAGGTAATTGGGAATATGACAGAGGGTCGTTTGATTATAAAATGAGTGATGAAGATGAATATTTATATTTGCGCGTTCCATTCGTTGCCGTAAAAGGATCTCTTGATGTGCGCGGGACAGAAGTTGAATTACAGCAACCTTTTTTGCTTGCCCACCAATATGAAAGTGGTATTGATGAGGAGGCAGAAAGTGCTGGGATGTTAAATCAGTTTCAAGAACCAGAAGACAAAGATGCTCCATTTCCCCCAGAGTGGAAAGATAAAGGAGTCCAACTTGTAAAAGAATTGGAGCAAACCATTTTAAACAGTTAATATTTACAGATTATGCAAAAGCACAAAAATGGAAGTATTTTGTGAAAATGACCAAATATTCAAAGGATAGGGTGCAAAGCTAATCCAAAATTTCAACAATGAAATAATATTTGCCAAGTCTGGTAAATAAAATGCTTGTTTGTTTGGCTATTCTGTCTATTAAAGATAGAATAGCCTTCTTCGTAATGTAAGATTAACGATGGTTTATATAAATTTGGGTATTGCTCTAAGTCAAATTTTAAAAAAATTATATTTTTTAAACTGAATATAGCAACCTCATTTCCTTTTGCATATTCTTTGAAATAATAGTTTGCGTCTTTGTTAAGATATCATGAAGTTGTAGTGTATAATCTTTACAGTAAATGACAATTTTATTCAGAACAGTTTGTTTTTCTGCCTAACTATTTGAGAACCAAATGGTTTGGGAAAAATTAGGGGGAGGAATTTAGTGAAGTTTTTAACTTCGTCATTCCTAAAAAAAGTATGTGCATTTTTTCTTCTCTAGAACTAAATTTATGGGATTATGCATGGTCAACTGATATTTATATGGGTATCATAGCGACGATATGTTCATCTATATATTTTAAAAATAAAATCCCCTCTTTTATTTCTTATGATAGTGACAACAATTATATTTTTCAATTGGTTCTTGATGTTGCTAACATATATGATTTTGCTCCCTGTTGAACATCCATCGATAAAGGGAAATTATGTATTTAACAAGCAGTTAACGACTACCGAATATCAAGATGTTATGCAATTAAGAGTGACAGTATATAAAGAGGTCTTTCCTTTACTCTATGAATTTAATTATACAGCGACTGAAAGGTTTTCAAAATCTGAGGTAGAAACAATCACACTTTTTAAAGAAGGAAACTATGAAGTGAGTGAAGACGGAGGTTTAATGTCATTTGGATCATTCGTAGTTTCTTTAAAATAAAAGAACATGACATGTTTATGCTGTGTTCTCTACTTTGGCTTTAAATCTTATTCTTTCGATACAAAAGAAGTCAATGCCTTGGACCAAGCTTTGGCAATAGCTTCACCTTCTGTATATTCGTAAATTCTGATACATCAAATGCGTTCCTCAGAAAAAATAATACCTACATGGAGCACAGATGTTAAGTAATGTGTAAAATTCTTAAAACGCCTAAAAAGTCAGCAAAAGTAATATCCTCAAATCTGTTAGAAAAGATTCGGACCCGTATTTAACAGACGAGGACATATACCGATTAGGAAAACTGATATAAATTAAGTTTATCTAACGGTTTTATTGTACCAAAGGAAGTGAGATCACAATTTAAAAGGTCAATGAGTAAATTCGGCTCACTTTGACTCAAAAAAGAGGTGAATAAAATGGTAAAAAGTAACACACATAGATAAATAGTTTTCCTATCTCTAAAGAGTGAAAGACATTAATTTACTCCTCACAGCTGCTTAAGTTGGATATGTGTAATATTTTACTCGGGGGATATTTTCACCTTATTTACTAGCCAAAAAAGAGAAGGCACTCTATCATAAAA
>NZ_JBEUEL010000059.1:0-5671 GCF_041725775.1 Pueribacillus sp. YX66
AGAACTTCTATTTTTGAATCATCAAAAGCGTAAAAAATAATTTATCAAAAACTGTAACATTTTACTTGACGCTCACAAAAGCTTGACACATAATACAATTGCTGTAGAGTTGTTAATGTTAAGTGGTAGTTTGAGTGAATACAGAAAGTACACAATTTATAGAAACAACATTTATTTCCATTATACCTCAATAAATTTTTTAATAACTGGAAGCTTATATTTAGTAATTGCATGTAATACGTAAACACTCTTATAACATCAATAACTTTCACTTTTGTTAAATAACTGCTCTGATCAATGGGTTAAGTTAAACATCTCCACATTGAGAAAACCGTAATATGGATGTGAATTCATTGAAAAAATTGCTGTTACTACTTTTCTCAATAATTAGCTTACTTACAGGCATTTTCTTTATAGGTCTATTTATAAATAATTATTTTCCATTTTCTATAGAGCGAACAAACCAAGTGGTCTTATTAAAAAAAAGTGAAGTTGGAATAAAAATGTTTCCTGCTTACTACGTGTATGCCGGAGAGGATGGAAAGTATACTCGACATAAAGTGAGTAAACATACAATAAATTCTACTAAACTTGGTGATAAAGTTTCTGGGTATAAAATAAAGGATCGATTTTATACGATTAAAGACATAATATCTGACTTGTTCAGTACAATTATTTTTGTTTTCGTTGGCACGCTATTTGTTATGCTTGGAATTATTTACTTTATTAGACAGACGAAATTTTTTCAAAAGTTCCTTGTTTTATTAAGAAATATTCGAATAAATGAAGAAAAAACAAAGTTCTTTAAAAACTTCTTGTTTATAGGTGCGCTTTTATTCGTTAGTTGGAAATACATTTTATATAAGACACCTATTTATTTTAAGACATTCGATTATACATCTGCGGAGATTTTAAGTACTGAAAGAAATCCGGGTTACGGAAGATTTAACGGTCCGACATTTGCTTTTACGGTTCGTTTCACTTTAGACGATGGGGAAAAAGTGATTTCAAAAATTAAAGTATCCAATAATGTGTATGAACGTTATGAAGAAAAGGATACTATTATCGTTTATTATGAAATATCTAATCCGTTTTATGTGTATTTACCTGATCATCCATCGTAATTTAACTGCCCCTATCTCGAACAATTGGATCAATAATAATTGTTAAACTAAAGCTTACTAAATTAATTTATTCAACTTTACCTATGTACATCTGTAACCCTAGAAAAGGAAAAAAGAATCCGAAGTCTTCGCTTCCCAATTCATCCTTATGAATTGGAGGACGATGAGCGTTTACAATAAGTAAATAGATCACTGTACGGATTTTTATAATTTTCTGGTGTATGAAATTATGTCAATAATATGGAAAAATTAAATTGAGGTTTAATTTTAATCGTTACCGTGCTTCGCTTGCTAATCTAATCACAAAGGGGCTGTCCAGAAAGTCATTATAAAATGACTTTTTGTAACATCCCTTCTCGCTTTTTAGAAAAAAGCCTTCCTTTTTAGTAGAAAGAAATTACCACACAACACTCAAACGATCTGCCACAAACTCATTATTAATGGGGATGGAGCTGAATAGACCACTCGTTGCCGAACATACTTCCAAAACTAAAGGAATGTCGACTTTATAATGCACTAAAAGGTTACAAAGTTTTTAAAAGATGAAAAACAAATTTTAAGTCGAAAGAGCAAAAGTTGTAAACGTTAACAAGCCATTAAAAAGAGAGTTTTCTTAGTTAGTTTAACTGGAAAACTCACAAAAGCTTGACTCAGTCGTGTATCATGTTCACTTGCGAAAAACACTTGCTTGACACATTAAGATGCCTTGTTAGTTATCTTGCCTCTAACATCAACAAATCTCTCATGAAATTTAAGTAACTCTTCCTCATTAACTTCTTCATTAGTTTTTCCTTCAAAATAAAAATCCATGTCCATACGAAGTGTATCTAATTCATTAAATATCCATTGCAACTCTTTACTTTGTTTAGCGAACCTAAAATACCCTTCGATTCCATTAACAAAAATAATAATTCCACCAAGAACTATAATTATTTGTTGAACATTTTCATAAAATAAGCTCGCAGACAATGTTATCACTAAAGATAAAATTAAAACCGAAAGGTTCGAAACCCTAGAGTAAAATCTAGCCAAGCTCATCTTTCGTGATATCGTTGTTACCTCATCATTCACTTGTTTTCTAAGCTTTGTAATCTTTGATTCAATGTCCATATGGTCATCCTCCTCGATTCTAAGCATTAATATTATACAAAGAGGGCTTTTCTCTTGCAAATTACTTTATAGAATTATGGATCTACGTCTATATTGAATACAAGTAAATTAATTATAGTTGCAAAAGTTCTGTCAAGGGCAAAGTGTATACAAGTCCCTTGACAGAACCTTCTGACATTTTTTGTATAGTTGTTAAGGTTGCTTAAGCACCATTATATTGACAGTTCAAGTGAGAGCCCTATCGACTTACACAAAATTCTTGACGGTACCTTCAAGTTGATTATATGTAAGGATAGTTTGTTTAAGAAGTGTTTTATTCTCTATAACTTTATAAATATAATTATTAAATTCAGTATCTCTAAATTTTTCTCGATCTTTCACAAGAATATATATTTCCCTTAATTCCTGTAAGAATTTATCTCTACTTTCTTTATTTACTATCGTTAATTCTTTATCCCATTCTTTAATATTTTCCTTTTCTTCCAAAAGTGAAAAAAACTCTACTTCTTTTATGTTTTCAGGTCTTATCTCTTCTAACCCATTTTTCAATAATTTTATAGTGTTTTTTCTATCTGCTAATAATCCTTTTGGTCCATCTATTTCTCTTAATTCTCTAGTGATTTTGTGATTCAAATTCTCTAATTTTTCTAACTCTCTTTCCTCTTTATATGTATCAAATAATTGCGAAATATCATCCATTCGGTCTTTAGCATTCTGCTTTAAAAATAAAGTGTTTTCCTCTTGTTGCACATAATAAAATAGACTAAAATATCTTTTTAGGTTGTCTATCGATAGAATGCTTCCAATTTCTTCTTGGGTAATAATTTCTCCTTCTTCAATAGGCGTATTAAAGTCCGGTAATAGATATGTTTCAAAAATATTCCAGTTATCAGGTTTCTTATCTACAGCTTTAAAGCTATTTTTAGAATTAATTCTCTTGCCAATAATCAAGTTCTCAATCTCACCTGAAAATTCGACTTTGATTTCAGTGTCTACATCATGATTATTCGAAAATAGAACTTCACGGTATCCATACCGCCCATCAACTGTGTTCTTTATTCTACTTATTACACCTGTTAATATTAATTCTATAGCATCGAAAATAGTAGTTTTACCAAATCCATTAGGCCCATCTAATACTATCAAGTCTTTTCTTGAAAAATCCAATAACAGCTCTTCAATATGCTTAAAATTTTTCAAATAAATTCTACTAATTTTATATCTATTCATTACTCAATACCATCCCCTATTAAATTAAGAATATTCTCTAATATTTCCTCATTATTTTCATCAAGGTTAAGTAGGGTATCTTTAAATGTAAATAGTTCTTTTTGTTGCAATTCTTCATTTATTACTGCACTTAGATCTTCCATTTTTTCTAGTCTCTTTTCTAGCCTTAAAAAAGGTATTTTAATCATTAACTTTGTGCATATTTCATATAAAACAGTAGTGTCATTTTCTTCATTCTTTTTAAATGCTAAAAACTTATTAGTATCATTAATAGTTCTATTTAATATGCTATTGGAACTTTCCTCCTTTCCTCCAAGCAACTTCTCTAATTGTTTATAGCTATCCATATTATAAGTAATAACATACTTTTTAAAGAAATAAGGGTCCTCTTCAATTTCAAATATTTTATCAGTTATATTTTTTGTTTTACTATTGGTCGTATTCACACAAACAATCATCGATAGATTTTTATCCATTTTTTCATCATATCCATTTTCTAATTTCTTTATAGAATTAAAATATGTCGGCACTTCATTAGATAAAAAATCTTCTTTTATATTATCCACATACAATACTAAATAATAATTTACAGCATACTTACTGTTATTCACCCAAAAGTCAACAAGGTTCCCTTCGAGGGGCGTTTCTAATTCAATATTACTAAAACCATTATCATAAAATATTTGTCTTATTATCTTATTCAATTGATTATTTCTCCCTTAGCATTTTTTAAATCTATTAGGCTAATATTTTTAATTTTGGTAATCCTATCATGGTAGTCGTTTGATCTCTGCGTATCTAAATCTTCTGGCTCGGGGACATTCGAATGAAATTTAGTATCCTCTAACGCATCCATATTGATAGAAGTTGTAATAATCTTATCTACTTCATTTAATAATTCTGGATGTGCATTATTTAAGATTGCTTTAGCCAATTTTTGATTTCGTACTGGATGATTTTTATCAATTATTGTTGATGGTAAGTATGTAACATTTACTCCTTCCTGATTTTTTTGATTATAAACCCACTTATTTTCTTTCAATTCCTTTTTTACTTGTTTTGTTATTTCGAAGAAACCATCATTTAATCCTGTTCGGTTTAAACATTGCTGTATCATTTTTACAATATGGTCAGGATGATCTTTATTAACTTCATTGTTTGGTGTAATTTTTAAACAAAACTCTAAGAACTGCTCATCACCCAGTTCATAAATCTGTTTAATTATTTTATTTACTAGAAGTATTTCTTCAGACGATATTGTTTCCAATTGATATTCTTCTTGTAAATCATCTAAATAACTTTGAGAGATACTATTAAATTCATTTTTTAAAAAATACGCTGCATATTCTTTACTTACTGATTCAAAATTATGTTGCACTACTTTTTGAATTTCTGTAAAATTAATTGATACTTTCTCCACTTTATTTCCCGATTGAATATCAATTTGTCTTTCTCGAATATTTTCATCTATTAAACCTAATAAAAAGTGATACGCTCTATCCACTCTTGTCTCTGTAGCTACAGTTCCAATAATTTGTCTTAATTTAGCTTTAATAAGCTCTTCTATCTCTTCAAGTGAACAAGAATAATTACCATTCTCGTACTCATACAAATCAAATTTTTCAAACAAATCATGGTATTTTCCAGAGCCAATAACTTTATCACGACATTCTATTGGACTAGCATATTTTTTACCTTTTGATTTAGCTTTATCTGTCTCCTTTTCATTCATTGTATACGTCAGCAATTTTTCCTCGAATTTTTCAAAGTTTGTTAATTTTTGCGTGACATGTAAATAAGCATTTTCAAGCTCTTTTATCTCTAACAATTTTGCTAATAATAACCAAGTTGCTTCTTTGTATGACGATGTAGCAGTATCTGGCATTGTTTTAACTTGGTGTATAGAAATATATCTTCCCTCTTTTTTAATAGAAAAATCTTCAAGCCATTCTAATTCTATCTCAAATTTTTCTATATCTCCTTCAGGGATATCCTCCAGCAACTTTAAAGCTACATAAATCGCTACTTTACCTTGATGATTATAACCGTTCCAACTAGGACTGGCATCAGTAGTATATGGATCCATTACCTCGAGTATGGTCATTTCTTTTACCTCCTTTTTAAAATAGGTAAAGTGGACCCCATCGTCAAGACAACTTTTTTATAAATTTAAGGTGCATTGAGTTTTGCTCCTTCCTATCTTGCCA
>NZ_JBEUEL010000060.1:0-4623 GCF_041725775.1 Pueribacillus sp. YX66
ACCTTCTGACATTTTTTGTATAGTTGTTAAGGTTGCTTAAGCACCATTATATTGACAGTTCAAGTGAGAGCCCTATCGACTTACACAAAATTCTTGACGGTACCCATTTTTCTGTCTAAAATAGTTATACCATAAATCACCAATACTTGTAAAGGGTATTTGTAATTCCTTTTTAAATTTTTATTTGTTCCTTTTTCAAATGTGAAAAAAGAGAAGGCAAACATCTAATGTCGGATTGCCTTCTCTGTCTACTATTAGAATAGAACTACTCAAACTGATTTTTAATTTCAATTACAAAATTCACGTAGGTTATTATGCAAAAAAGTATTAACTCCATAATCCACTGTAATAATACGGATTTTATATTCTTCTCGTAGTTTTTCGATTATAAAAGATAGATAATCGGAATTTCTTGAAATTCGTGATGGATCGCTCACTATAATCGCATCGATTTTTTCTTGTTGTGCATCTTCAATCATTTTAATAAAATTTTTATTAATATTGTTTCCTAAACCAATATCCGCATAAACAGAATCTAAGTACCAATTGTTTTGAACAATAAAATCCTCGATTATTCCTGTCTGTTTTTGTAAAGAATCCTCTTTATTTTTTCCATTACTAGTTCGAACATAAGCAAAACATTTCATATTTTGTTTCTCTCCTCAAAAATTTATTTGTTATTAAAATATACTTCATCGACTTGTGTAAAACATTGTATCCTCGTTTTTTGATATTTGAAGAGGATACCAAAAAGTTTTTTAATATTTTTAGACGATAATTTAACCATATTCTCTAGATCCGAAATTATCTTCTTGCTCACTAATACATAAGCATCATACTTGTTATTGATAAAATTGAATTCTATCCTTTTTATCTTTCAATTTGAAAAACATCATGAAATTCTAAACCTAATTGATTTGATATTTTCTTTGCAACCGCTGGGCTAGGGTTTTTCTTATGATTAACAATTTGGTTAAAGTAATTTTCACTTAATCCGGTATGTCTCGAAAACTCTCGTTGAGAAAATCCTTTTTCAATTAACATTGCTCGTAGTTTATCGGAGTCTTTAACAATGATTTTCATGTTTTAATTTTCCCTCCTTTTAATTAAGTAAGTGTTCTACATGATAAATAATAAAGAGAAAACCACCTTTAATAAACAGACCGCAGCTTACACTTATATCGCTGTCACTCTATAATGGGGTTCTCCCTTTCTAGTCTTATATTCAATTCTCTCTTTTGACTACTACAATAATATTTTAACAATCCTTTTCTATATTTTAAGAGATCAAACACATTAATCCACTTCATTTAAAAAACATCTTTGCTATTTCATCATTTTCCTGTTTAGATATTATTTCTCTAACACTTTCTTCAGGCATAACAACTGGGAATGTCATTTTTTCAATGCGACTTTTTATCCTCCCAGCAGGATACTTCTTTTGGAGTGACTGTATTGGCATATTAGATGTGATAATAGTTGGGCATTTGTAACTCATTCTCTTATCTAAGATTTGCGTCAATACTTCTTCCGACCAATCCGTTGTTTTCTCTACACCCAAGTCATCCATTACCAGTAATGGAGCATGCTTAAACGACTCCATTAAACTATAAAAGTTTCTATTAGATTCTTTACTAGAAAATGAATGCTTCATCTCATTTAGCATATTTACAACTGAAATATACAGTGGCTTGATCTTATACTTGATGATAAGTTCATTTATTATGCCAATTGATAGAAGTGTTTTTCCAGATCCTTTTGTATTACTGTAAAAGTATAATCCTTTCCCCATATCCTCCATCTCTAGATATTGTTCAACATAGCGTGTTGCAATTCTCCTAGCATATTGCGCTACTTCCACACTTTCCTTTACCTGATAGATATTCGTATGAAAATCATGAATTCTTTTACTTAAATAGTCATCTGGAATTCTAGCAGTCTTAATTTTTCGCAACAGTTCTTTTTGTTCTCTGCATTTACATATCACCATGACCTCAGAACCGTCTTCTCTTATTACATGAATTAATCCAGATCCATCACATTCTCTGTACATACAATCATCTGTTGCCTTTGTTAAATTCCCCGGCATCTTGTATAATAACTCAACCGTATCGTTGGAAGTATTCGTCTTGGACAATATATCCTGTAGCTTGTTCATCTTCTAGTACCTCCTGTTCAAATTTATAAGCTTGATCAAATATATAATTAGCAACATACCGAAAGGACCGGATATTATCTAACTTGTGTTTTGGCTTAAAGTTATTGAAACACTCTTTTATCCAACCAATAACTCGATGAGTCTCCCAATTCTCTCCAACAACATCCTTAATCGCCTTTTCGTCATTAGACGATAACTGCTTGTTTTTGCTAAGGCTCAAGTAGGTTTTACTAATTAATTCAAATTGATTTGTTTCATAAATGCTTATTTCATCATCAATCCATTCATTTGACGAAGATGTCTCTGAATTAATTTTTGGAGTAATCTCTGTAGTAATCTCTGGTATTGCAGCGCAATCATTGAGCTTCGAATTACCTTTTTCTACATTCGGTAAAACAATTTGTTTACTCGAAGCATCGTTTTTTTCACTTCGTAAAAACCGCTTGTATTCATCTATCGGATATCCCAAACTGCTTAAATCTAACATGATTTTCACTAAGTTAACACGATATTGTAATGTCTTATCCCACTTATATCGAGGGTTATTTCGTCTTTTAACATAATCTTTTTCTACTGTCATACCTAGATATTTTCTAATCGTATTAGCTGATACGCCAAGCATCACTTCATCAGCTAACTCCTCAGCTTTTTTATAAATCCAACCATGCTTAAAAGAATCTGCTGAATCATTTTCTAAGCGTCTTCTTTCCTCAACTTTGTATTTTTCAGTATCTTTCATACGTTTTATCCAGTAAATTAATTGAGCTAATATTACGGCTTCCTCCATACTTCCTGTTAGTACGACTAAATCCTCTCTGATGACAGCTTTTTTTATTTTCCGCAATTGAATCATTCTCCTTTCACTTAATGTGTTTTCTATTTATTAACTTTGT
Organism: Pueribacillus sp. YX66; assembly: GCF_041725775.1. Classification (NCBI taxonomy): domain Bacteria; kingdom Bacillati; phylum Bacillota; class Bacilli; order Caryophanales; family Bacillaceae; genus Pueribacillus; species Pueribacillus sp. YX66. The sequence goes on from NZ_JBEUEL010000060.1 coordinate 3,052, forward strand.
TTTCCTTAATATCATCTCCCTGTCTACGCCTGCACTTGGGATTTTCAATAAAAAAGAGAAAAACCCAAGACAGACGTAGCAAAATATATACACAAAATATGTGCATATTTCACTACTTCCTCTTGGGTTTTTCCCTTGTTGTTGAGAAAGTCGATCAAATTATTATTTGATTATCATCATACAACCTATGATTTCATTTTGCAAGTGTTTTTTCTTTTCTTTTGTAAATGACCACTCACTATTGAATTTATTTGTATTATTTTATAGGCCTAGAAATATCAAAATTTGACAGTACACTATTTAAAGAACACATTTCATTAACTTTTTATCACTCAAATAATAAGGCTATAGAAAAATTTTAGCAGAATCTAAGTTGATTATTCAGGAGAAGTATATTACTTACTGAAACAGTCTGCAGGTAATCAACCTATTATATAGCTAACAATAATAGTGAAAAGTGAGATTCTTAAAGTGTTCTAACAAGCAAACATCATTCACCCATAGGGAAAGGAGAAAAAAACATGCAAGATAAGATCATCTTAAAGAAAAATGCACGAGAGCGCTTAGTATTGAATAAGGGAGAGCTAAAACTATTGGCTTTTCTTGAACAACAACGAATGTTAACTTTACATCAATCCTATCAGTATGCAGAAAAATTTTGTAAAATGCACATGACAGATTATAGTTTTAAAAACCGAATCCGTAAACTGCAGGAGTATCATCTTATTCGTGGTTATCATTATAGTGAGGGATTTGATGGAGAACGATTTAAATACATTTGTATCGGAAGTAAAGGTATTGATTTACTGATTGAACACAACTTATTGGATTCATCTTATAATAAGTCAAAAATTTATAAATTTGATAAAAAGAAGAATATCATGCACTTTTTAATGACACAGCAAGTAGTGATCAATCTTTTAACACAATTAGACGGAGAAATTATCTATTATCCAAACAGCGAGGACTTTAAATATCTTTTGTTTTATGATGAACGTGTTTCATCTTACTCTCCAGCAGTTCTTCCATATATAGAATGGATAAGAAAAGAGAAAAATCTACACCGACAAAACAATGGAGCATACCATGCTAAAGTTGCAAAATACATGACAGCAAACAAAACAACAACCGAAATAAATGGAACAACAATGACTATCGTGAAGCCTGACTGGATTATCAAAGTAAAAGGTGAAAAAGAAACAAGAAATGCCTTTATTAACATTGAATTGGACATGGGAACAGAACCAATTCAAACAGTAATAGATAAAGTATTTAAGTATGCCATTCTTGCAGAAAAGAATAAGGACGAACTTCACATCATGGATATTGTTATAGCCGATAACAGCTTCTCAAATCGCTCAAAACTTAGCGATGGAATAAAAAGGGGAGAGAATATTGCGAAGCAATTTATATCGGATCCTGCAGTAGTAAATAGAATAAAAGAGTCTGGTTTAAAAATTAAAATTTCTCCTTTAAAATATAACAATCAGGCAGTTCTAACCGATAAAATATAATTAACAGTTTTAGATAAATAAGATTTTACACTTCTTATTTGGAAGGGGCTGAAAATCC
>NZ_JBEUEL010000061.1:0-4094 GCF_041725775.1 Pueribacillus sp. YX66
GGAAGGAGAACGAAACATGAGTTATGAAAATATCCTCGTTGAACGAAAAACGAATTTAGCTTACGTCACGATTAATCGTCCAGACGTTCGCAACGCACTTAACAAACAAACATTGGAGGAAATTTCCTCTACAGTAACGGAACTCGAAAATGATAACGCCGTAAAATGTATCGTATTCACAGGTGCAGGCGAAAAATCATTCGCAGCTGGCGCGGACATCAATCAACTGAAAGAACGAACGATGCATGATGCACTCCAAAGCGGAAGCATGTCACAAGTTTACGATCAGATCGAAGCATGCAAAAAACCGACAATTGCCATGATTAACGGTTTTGCGCTTGGCGGCGGTTGTGAACTCGCCATGGCGTGTGACATCCGTGTTGCTTCAACGAACGCGAAACTCGGACTTCCAGAACTGAACCTTGCGATCATTCCAGCAGCTGGTGGGACACAACGTCTTGCACGTCTTGTAGGTAAAGGTAAAGCACTTGAAATGATTTTAACTGGAAAAATTATTGAAGCAGACGAAGCACGGTCGATCGGACTTGTAAGTGAAGTCGTATCATCAGACGAACTCGTCGCTAAAACAGAAGAAATCGCTGAAAAAATTATTAGCAAAGGTCCACTTGCCGTCATGCTTGCGAAACTCGCCGTTCATCACGGAACAGAAACCGATATGAAAACAGGGCTCATCATCGAAAAACTATCCCAAGCGATCTTATTCGAATCCGAAGATAAACTAGAAGGGACTTCTGCATTTCTCGAAAAAAGAAAAGCCGATTTTAAAGGGAGGTAATCATCAATGGTAAAACAAACAGCAGTCATCGGCGCCGGAACGATGGGAAGAGGCATCGCTTTTGCGACGGCCTTACACGGCATTCACGTCACCCTTCAAGATATTAATGAAGAGATGCTAGAACAAAGCAAAGCCTACATGAAAGAACAGTTTTCTGTCGCCGTTAAATTGGGAAAAACAACCGAAGCTGAAGCAACTAAAAATCTTGAAAACATTCATTATACGACTAGTATCGAAGAAGCAGCGAAAGATGCCGATCTCGTCATCGAAGCGGTCTTGGAACTTATGGATTTAAAAATTGAGATCTTTCAAAAACTCGATGAGATTACACCACGTCATGCGATTTTAGCAACGAACACATCAACGATGAGTCCGACAGAAATCGCTGCGGCAACGACACGTCCTGCTCAATGTGTCGCGTTACACTTTTTCAACCCCGTTCCAAAAATGAAACTCATCGAGGTGATTCGTGGACTCGAAACCTCCGACGAAACAATGGAAAAAGCGCTCGCATTCGGAAAACAAATTGGAAAAGAATGTGTACAAATTAACGAATTTCCTGGTTTTGCGACGAGTCGCATGAACTGCCTCATCGGAAACGAAGCGATGAACATGGTCATGGAAGGCGTCGGTAGTGTTGAAGATATCGACAAAGCGATGAAACTCGGTCTTAACCACCCAATGGGACCGTTAGAGCTCGCAGACCTCGTCGGTTTGGATACGCGCCTTCGCAACATGGAATATTTACACAAAACCCTTGGTGAGAAATTTCGTCCAAGCCCGCTACTCGTCAAATATGTAAAAGCAGGAAGACTTGGCAGAAAAAGTGGCAAAGGATTTTACGATTATAGCGACAAGAACAACTAATTCTTGTTACATTATATAAAGTTAAACAAATGTTCAAAGGAGAATAACCGATGGATTTTAAATTACCTGAAGATATCGTTTTTCTAAAAAACAACGTGCGCGATTTCGTTCAAAATGAAGTTGAACCCGTTGCAATGCAAATTGAGAAAGAAAACAAAATTCCTGAGAAAATCATCGAACAATCAAAAGAAATGGGGCTTTTCGGTCTCAGTATTCCAGAAGAATATGGCGGACTTGGCATTGGCATGGTTGGAAAATGTGCTTTATACGAAGAAATCGGCCAGACGCACAACGGCTACACGACACTCATCGGCGCCCATACGGGTATCGGAACTGTCGGTATCGTTGAAATGGGGAACGAAGAACAGAAGAAAAAATATTTACCTGACATGGCGGCAGGCAACCGTATCGGTGCTTTTGCTCTAACTGAGCCAGAAGCAGGTTCCAATGCCGTCAACTTAAAAACAACAGCTGTTAAAAAAGGTGACAAATATATTTTAAACGGCACGAAACATTACATTACGAATGCCGTTGACGGTGATGTGTTTACCGTCATGGCTGTCACGGACCCAGAAAAAGGAGCAAAAGGCATCACGTCTTTTATCGTCGAAAAAGGCTTCCCAGGTTTCAAAATCGGCTATGTTGAACCGAAAATGGGCTTAAGAGGCTCACACTCGGCAGAACTCGTATTTGAAGACTGTGAAGTGCCAGAAGAAAACGTCCTTGGCGAAGTTGGAATGGGGTATATCAACGCCTTAAAAATCTTAGCGAACGGTCGCGCTGGTCTAGCCGCTCGAAACCTCGGGTCCGCACAAAAGCTGCTTGACATGAGCATGCAGCACGTCGAAGAGCGCATCCAATTCGGTGTTCCGATTATCGAGCATCAAGCGGTTGCCCACATGGTCGCTGAAATGGCCGTTGAAATCGAAGCTCTTCGTGCGTTCACTTACAAAGTCGCATGGATGGTTGACGAAGGCATGAAAGTGATTAAAGAAGCTGCAATGTTAAAACTTTACGGTTCTGAAGTATACAACCGTGTTGCAGACAAAGCGGTTCAAGTACATGGTGGCATCGGCTACATCTCAGATTTCCCGATCGAGCGTTATTTCCGTGATGCCCGCATTACGCGCATTTACGAAGGCACATCCGAAATTCAAAAGAACATTATTGCGAACCAATTGCGTAAAGAATATAGCTAAAAACTTAGGCTCAACGTTTAATAACAACTACAAGGGGGAAATATCAAATGACACAAGAATATGTTATCGTCGGTGCTGCACGAACGGCGATTGGTCGTTACGGTGGCACATTAAAAAATGTCAGTTCTGGTCATCTTGCTTCAACCGTTATTCAAGAAGCGATCAAACGTGCAGGTATTACACCAGAACAAGTAGATGAAGTTATTTTAGGAGAAGTTCGTCAACAAACGGACGAATCGAACGTTGCGCGAGTCGCAGCCCTCAGAGCCGGTATTCCTGAAACGTCACCGGCGTTTACGATTAACCGTCTCTGTGCATCAGGCATGCAAGCGATCGGATCAGCGGTCCAGCAAATTTCGTTTGGACTTGCCGACATTGTCGTAGCAGGCGGAACCGAAAACATGAGCTTAGCTCCGTACTATTTACGTGGTAGCCGTTTCGGTGGCGACAGAGCCCATCTCGTCGATTCCAACACCGAAAACGGACAACAGCCACAAGAAACGTTCGGGACGAAACTCGGCATGGGAATGACAGCTGAAAACGTCGCAGAACGCTTTAACATCTCTCGAGAAGATCAAGATGCGTTTGCGGCTGAAAGCCAACGACGTGCCCAAGTGGCGATTGAAAACGGAAAATTTAAAGATGAAATCGTACCAGTCGAAGTGAAAGAAAGAAAGAACACGATCACCTTTGACCAAGACGAGTTCCCACGTCCAGGAACAACAATTGAGGTCCTTTCAAAGCTAAGACCTGCGTTTAAAGAAGGTGGATCTGTCACAGCAGGAAACGCGTGCGGTCGAAACGACGGCGCATCTGCGCTCGTCATCATGACGAAAGCAAAAGCTGAAGAACTTGGTTTAAAACCACTTGCAAAAATTGTTGATTGGACAGCAGCAGGCGTTTCACCAGAAGTGATGGGCATCGGTCCTGTCCCAGCTGTGCAAAAACTGCTGGAACGGACAGGAAAAAGCTTAGACGACATCGGTTTAATCGAATTGAATGAAGCGTTCGCATCTCAAGCACTTGCTTGTATCCGTGAGCTTAACTTAGACGAAAATAAAGTGAACGTCAACGGCGGAGCGATTGCCCTCGGTCACCCATTAGGCTCCACAGGGTCAAGAATTACGATAAGCTTATTATATGAAATGATGCGCCGCAATGAGAAGTACGGAATTGCGACCCTTTGTGTCGGTGGCGGACAAGGCATGGCGTTAATGCTTGAATTGGTTTAA
>NZ_JBEUEL010000062.1:0-3951 GCF_041725775.1 Pueribacillus sp. YX66
ACATTTCCAAAAATAAATTGGATTCCTTTTTCATCATTTCGTCCTACTTTCCAGTTCTCTTCTTGTTTTTGTTCTTTTGGATAGGTTACACTTAGTTGGACAGATTCGTTAAGGTCATATATTCTTAATTGATAAAAGTCGGGAGAGAATTAATTATGACCAAAAGAAAGAGAAGAACATTCACCAAAGAATTTAAAGAACAAATTGTTCAGCTGCACCTTCCAGGTAAACCTAGAAGCGAAATTATCAAAGAATACGAGCTAACGCCATCTTCCTTTGACAGATGGGTTCGCCAGCATAAAACAAGTGGATCGTTTGAAGAAAAGGACAATAGAACCCCAGAGCAAGAAGAACTAATCAGACTCCGCAAAGAAAATCAGCGACTGATGATGGAGAATGATATTTTAAAGCAAGCCGCGCTGATAATGGGACGAAAGTAGATGTGATTCGGAACAACCGTCACAAATACTCGATATCAGCAATGTGCGCCGTCCTACAACTTCCTAGAAGTACGTACTATTATGAGGCGAAAATTCGAGATAATCAGGATGAAGAATTGACAGCTTTAATTGTTAAAATTTTTAAAGAAAGTCGTAATATTTATGGACAAAGGAAAATTAAAAAAGAACTTCAAAAGCAAGGGTGGACAGTGTCACGTCGCCGTATTGGGCGAATAATGAACGAGCAAGGACTTGTCTCCAAATACACAGTAGCTCAATTCAAACCAAGAAAAACAACAGTAAATGAGTCTGAAATTGGAAATGTACTGAATTGTAAATTTAATCAAGACAAAGAATTAAAAGTGATTGTGAGTGATTTAACATACGTTCGAGTTAAGCAAAACTGGCATTATATCTGTGTTTTAGTAGATTTATATAATCGTGAAATTATTGGCTATAGTGCGGGTCCCAATAAAAGCACTGGGCTAGTTCAACGTGCTTTTTCAACAGTCAAATACAACTTAAATCGCCTCGAATTATTCCACACCGACAGGGGAAGTGAGTTTAAAAATAAACTTATAGACGAAGCGCTAGAGACATTTGGTATTGCAAGATCCTTAAGTGAGAAAGGAACACCTTATGACAATGCGGTTGCCGAGGCAACATTCAAAACGATTAAAACTGAATTCATTCACGGTAGAGTTTTCGATAGTCAGCAGGAACTTGATCTTGAGCTATTTGATTACGTAAATTGGTTTAATAACATTCGAATTCATGGGGCTCTGAACTATCTTACTCCTAGCGAGTATAAGCGCAAGCACCAGATAGAAATGAGCCTTGTTTAGTAAAGATAACGTGCACTTGACGTGGAGGGGCGGGCAAGATAGCCTTGGTGGCTGAGCCAGATTCTTTGATAGATCTGGCTTCCTGGCTCATTCTCTTGCCCGCAGAGGCTCCAAGTCAAGTGACAAACAGTACGCACTATTTTACGTCTGAGTGCTAAGACTTTAGACACTATAAAAAGGTATGTGTTCCTTAAAAAATTTGTTTAGTTTAGTGTTGACATACCAAATTTTAATGATATAAGAAACAGGTTCGTACGTTCCTTTATTTATTTTGACTAATAATCCACAAACAGACAGCAATGAACTCTATGCATTTGCTCAATCTTCTATTTCAGGAAGTTTTCCAGCCCCCATATTCCGAGTGCTTTCAAGGGAAAATGCAATAATCACAAGGATGACACTGAAAATCAAAGCTAAAACAAGGGGGATTCGGTTATAATCCGTGAAAGGATAGGTTAAATATGTCCAGCCTAGCGGATTAATCATCGATAGACTTTACATTGGATATATCCGGTGTCGCACGAACAATATAAAGCAAACCAATTATCCCAAGAGATGAACCTGTTGCAGCTGATGAAGTAGGCATCATTTGTACCATTACTAAAGCAATTCCTGCACCGATCACTCCTGCCATTCCGATGGACGCCCCAATTAAAAATGAACCTTCATTTCTTCCTCATAGCCTACGAAGATCCAGCGAATAATTTGTATTTGTTTTTCTGATCTTGAATAATGAAATTTGGACAGATATCATTAAACTAAAGGTAGAAAATATGGACAATAATGTGTTTGAACAATTAGCAAAGAAGTATGGATACCAAAAAAATTGTGATCGGGGGGTGTTTCTCAAATGCGGTCAATTATTTTACCTTGTGCACTATTCCTTCTCTTTTTAGTTGAATGCGATTTGTTGGAAAAGGACATTTCAAAAATGAATCCTAATAAATTACCGGATGTGCCAGCTTTTCAAGATGATTTTACCCGGGAATTTATGGGGGCTATAGATGAAGTTGAAGAAGGTTTTTATTTATTTCAGTCAATGACTGGAAAATATACGATGATGTATCCAGGAAATGCGAAGATGCAGAAAACCTATTACGGCTTTACAGGTGAAAATTATGAAAAGCTTCGTTTTGCTGGCGGTGATGAGGAAATAACAGGAGCAGTGTATACAGTAGATTTATCGTTCAAACATAATAAAGACACGATTCGATTAGACACACATTTATCAGTAGTTTCTATGGGGATTAGGTATGACGGCGATTTTGAAAAAATAGAAACAGATGATACTGAGATATATTTTGCAAAAAACACACTCCCAGAGGACGGGAAAACAATCGGGTCTTATAACTTTTTTGGCGTTGTAAAATCAAAAGAAAGTAACAAAACCTTGAATTATACCTATATGGTCTATTGTGAAGGTCGAACTGAAAAAGGTTGTGGCTATGATACCGAGGCTATAGAAGCCCATGTTAAAAAATTAATGAAGTCAGTTACGTTCGAACCCGGTGGAAGAGAGGAGTGATGTAAACCTCTAGTTACCGAGAAATAACCGCTAGGGATCCGACTAATAAGGATGGGTTATCAAGAGATGTACACACAAACGATACTAGAATTATATCGCAAGCAACTCCTAATCACCTCTTAGATTTAACTTTCCATCGGTATAATGAAAATATAAGAAAATATACATTTTTAAAAGTTACTCTTTTTTAATTGTGTTTATTTTATTAGGACCTGCATATGAAGACTACGATTTGTTATTCCAACATCAAAAGGAACTCCAATCATTCCAAGAAATCTAATGAGAACACATTACAGATGTATAAAAAACTCCGGAGTAAGAAAAATTGATTTTCACGATCTCAGGCATACCCATGCAACGATGCTTCTAAAAGAAGGAGAAAATCCAAAAGCTGTGGCTGAACGCCTAGGCCATGATGTACGAACTTTAATGGAAACATATGCCCATGTTTTACCGAACATGCAAAAGCAAACCGCCATAAACTTTGGCAAACGATTTCATAAAAAATCAACCAAGCCATCAAGAAAGTTAAGCTAATGTGGTCAAAATGTGGTCATTTAACGATTACTAAGAAAATGTGGTCAAGAATATTCCGTTGTTAAAAAAGAAATAAACCCTTCATTAACAAGGGTTTATACAACGTAAAAATAGAAAGCTTCCAACAGGACTCGAACCTGCGACCCCTTCCTTACCATGGAAGTGCTCTACCGGCTGAGCTATGGAAGCATGGCTCCACAGGCAGGATTCGAACCTGCGACCGATCGGTTAACAGCCGATAGCTCTACCACTGAGCTACTGTGGAATATTCTTAAGTATTATTTTCAACGGTGCTACGCTGTCTCTTCCTCTACTAGCTATTCCTTAAGTAAATGTGTCGAGATAACTCGTTGCCAATTCGGAGGAAGTTTGCTCGTCACTGAGCTACAGTAGAGATTCGCAAGCTCTTCATCTATAAGCTTTCTACTTAGCATGTGCGTCAAGCCAATTCGAAGTTTATTCGCTAGAATTAATGTAGTCTAGAATCATTACTAACTAAGAATTAAAAATATGCATAATACAAAATACTGCCCAGCAACGTCCTACTCTCACAGGCAAAGCCCATTACCATCGGCGCTGAAGAGCTTAACTTCCGTGTTCGGCA
>NZ_JBEUEL010000063.1:0-3361 GCF_041725775.1 Pueribacillus sp. YX66
AATGGATCAATTTTGAAACCAATCAAGTGGATCAAAATTAAATTGCGAAGTGGATCACTTTTCACTTGCGAAATACAGAAGCCAAGGTCCTTATTGTAAGGTAAGAGATGAAGCGTGCATCAAAATTTTGGCTCAAAAAAATTTGATACGAAGGTTTATAGGCGGATAAAGTGAAAGCTCCAAAAGATGTGCATTTCAGACGAGTAAAATTGAGAGGTCTTAAGGCACGGACAGATGAGGAGTCCTTAGAAAGAAAGCTTTTATCGTAGAAGTTAGCCAAAGCCATATTAGTGATGAGGATTACGTAGGGCTGAACAATTTATATAAGAATGTTCAGAATGCGTTAATGAGAAAAGGATAAGTATGTCTCAAAGAATACTCAAAGTGAAAGAGTCTTTCGTCACGTGAAAGGAGACTCGATTTAAGGTTGTCTTTTCTACTATGATAAGGTTGATCCTTTTTATCGTCTTTCTATGTTATGATGAAAAATGATTCCGAAAGGAGGACGTGCAGATGATCGTCGAGATTTGGGATTTTATTATTTTTAATGAAAATATTCGAAATATCGGACTTTCAATTGCATTGTTTTTACTATTTTTATTGTTTCGCAAATTATTTGCAAAGTATGTTTTTACATTATTAATGAAAATAGGCAATAAAACACCTGGTGGTGTATTGTCGTCAGCCTTTTTATCTTTTAAAAAACCAGTTGAATGGTTTTTCACTGTGATTGGAATTTATATCGCAATTCATTATTTTCCGTATATCGATCATACTAATCCTTTATTTTTAGATATGATTCGTGTTTCGATCATTGTACTCATAACGTGGGGACTTTACGGCTTAGCCTCTGAATCATCAGCGTTTTTTGAACGGTTGAACGGTAAATATAGCATCAAGATTGATGAGATTCTCATCCCGTTTTTTTCAAGGGCGTTACGGTTTATTATTTTGGCGATTAGCTTTAGCATTATTGCTCAAGAGTTTGGCTATGAGATTAGCGGTTTTGTAGCAGGGCTTGGATTAGGCGGACTTGCGATTTCATTAGCGGCACAAGATGCGCTTGCCAATTTGTTTGGTGGCATTGTTATTATTACAGAAAAACCTTTTACGATCGGAGATTGGATTTTAACTCCGAGTGTAGAAGGGACGGTGGAAGATATTTCTTTTCGAAGTACGAAAGTTCGAACGTTTGCAGATGCGGTTGTCGTCGTTCCAAATGCCACGTTGGCGAAAGAACCGATTACGAATTGGAGTGAGATGGGAAAACGGCAAATTACGTTTAATTTACATGTAGCACATGTGACGCCTGTAGATAAGCTTCGTAAGACTGTCAAGCGAATTGAAGAGTACGTTACTAAACATGATGCCGTTCATCCAGAAACTATTTTTGTGAAATTCAATGAGTTTCAAGAAAATGGGTTTATTGTTTATTTTTATTTTTTTACGAAAACGACAAATTGGGGAGAGTATTTGGGCGTCCGTGAAGAAATTAATTTTAAAATCTTAGAGATTTTAAATGAAGAAGAAGTTGAATTAGCTCTTTACTCTCGGAAGTTGTATGTTGAACAGGATACTGAAGAGCGTGGTTTTGCAAGTGAGGCATAAATACGTACATATCCCTTTTTATCTCGGACATACTATAGTTCAAAAGAAAAAGGAGGAATGGTTGTAATGCCAAAACCAAAACCAGATGATCGTTCAGATAACCCCGAAAAACTTGAAAGAATGATCGGTAATACACTTCAAAATATGAATGAAGCTGAAGATTATTTAGAAGCTCATGAAGAGGAAATGAGTGCTGAAACGAAGCAACAAATTCGTGAAAAAAATAAGCGTCGAGCTGAAAGTATCGAAGGGTTCCGTGAAGAGTTGAAAGATGAAGTAAACGACCAGCAAAGATATGAGTAATGTTTTTTGAGCGTAGTATGGAAGTCGTAAGTGAAACGACTTCCATGCTTTTTTTAAGCAAAGTTTGAATATGCTCCTTACATTTTGTGGATATGAGTATGAAGAGTTACCGAGTATAGTATATATGTAGCGAGTAAATTATATTCATTATTAAAAAGGAGGAAATTTAAATGAGTGCAAATGTTTGAAATGTTGAAGGAACTGAAGTTAGATCATTGCCACGCATCGGGTCAAAAGCACTTGACGTCGAAGTTCTAACAACTCACGGTACGTTACGGTTATCTGATTATAAAGGAAGTTGGGTTATTCTTTTTTCACATCTAGCAGATTTTACTCCGGTATGTACGACTAAATTTATTGGTTTTCAAAAGATTTACCCAAAACTACGTGAATTAAACACGGAACTGTTAGGATTGAGCATTGATAGTGTATATTCCCAAATTGCCTGGATCCGAAATATTAAGGATAAGTTTGGCGTTGATATTGAATTTCCTGTGCATGCAGACTTGAACAAAGGTGTAGCACAGAATTATAGTATGAGCATGCTTGAAGAAAGCTCAACGGAAACTTCTCGAGCTGCGTTTGTTATTGATGATAAACAAGTTATGCGTGCTGTTAGGACGCAATATGGATGAAATATTACGTCTCATAACCGCATTGCTTGCAACTCCTGTCGAATGGAAAAAAGGAGACAAAGTCATCGTTCCTCCTGCGACAACGGCAGACTTGCTGAGGAAAGAGTTAAGGACGATAGTGTTGGGTCTGTATAATTGGCATGTGTAAATGCAAAAGGCGAATTAAGGGAATCAGCCAAGAAATTGCTTTTGGTCATTGACAATGATGCATTGCTGCCTGAATCTATTTAGAAAGTGATGAAGATGAAATTTTTTGCCAAAGCTCATTTGGTGGCTTTATGCATAAATTTCCTAACCTCTACAAAGATTAGAAACTGTTGGGTTTCTGAAATTCAATGAGAAAATTTTTGTCAGGAGGTTTTAATTATGCCACAACAGCAAAACCAACAATTGCAACAAGCGATTCAAGCGGCACAACAAGCTCAGCAAGCGGTTCAACAAGCACAGCAAAGTGCGAACCCGCAACAATTACAACAGGCGCAGCAGCAACTTCAGCAGGCTCAACAGCAACTTCAACAAGCTCAAGCACAGGCTGGGGCACAAGCGAATGCACAAGAACAACAACAAATGCAGCAGGCTCAACAGCAGCTACAGCAAGCCCAACAGCAAATGCAGCAAGTTCAACAGCAAAATAATCAATAATCTAAGTACAGAAAACCGAAGAATCCCCAAGGGCTCTTCGGTTTTTTTAGTGTGCGAGGCATGCACATATTCTATAAGGTTAAAGTCCTGAATCGTGAAGGCAGTAGTAGCGATTAGCTTAAGACAAGGGTGTCCACCGTGAGGTGGAGCCTGAAGGAAGTCGGCGGCAAATC
>NZ_JBEUEL010000064.1:0-3166 GCF_041725775.1 Pueribacillus sp. YX66
GCTTTGACGCCTCGTAAGCGCCAAAGCCTTCGTTTGTGGTTAAGTCCTCGACCGATTAGTATCTCTCAGCTCCACGTGTCACCACGCTTCCACATGAGACCTATCAACCTTATCATCTCTAAGGGGTCTTAACTTGGCACCGAAGTGCCTCGTGGGAAATCTCATCTCGAGGGGGGCTTCACGCTTAGATGCTTTCAGCGTTTATCCCGTCCACACGTAGCTACCCAGCTGTGCTCCTGGCGGAACAACTGGTACACCAGCGGTGTGTCCATCCCGGTCCTCTCGTACTAAGGACAGCTCCTCTCAAATTTCCTACGCCCACGACGGATAGGGACCGAACTGTCTCACGACGTTCTGAACCCAGCTCGCGTACCGCTTTAATGGGCGAACAGCCCAACCCTTGGGACCTACTCCAGCCCCAGGATGCGATGAGCCGACATCGAGGTGCCAAACCTCCCCGTCGATGTGGACTCTTGGGGGAGATAAGCCTGTTATCCCCAGGGTAGCTTTTATCCGTTGAGCGATGGCCCTTCCATGCGGAACCACCGGATCACTAAGCCCGACTTTCGTCCCTGCTCGACTTGTAGGTCTCGCAGTCAAGCTCCCTTCTGCCTTTACACTCTGCGAATGATTTCCAACCATTCTGAGGGAACCTTTGGGCGCCTCCGTTACCTTTTAGGAGGCGACCGCCCCAGTCAAACTGCCTACCTGACACTGTCTCCCAGCCGGATCACGGCTGTGGGTTAGAACTTCAGTACCGCAGGGGTAGTATCCCACCGACGCCTCCACCGAACCTAGCGGCCCGGATTCCAAGGCTCCTACCTATCCTGTACAAGCGATACCGAAATCCAATATCAAGCTACAGTAAAGCTCCATGGGGTCTTTCCGTCCTGTCGCGGGTAATGCGCATCTTCACGCATACTATAATTTCACCGGGTCTCTCGTTGAGACAGTATCCAAGTCGTTGCACCTTTCGTGCGGGTCGGAACTTACCCGACAAGGAATTTCGCTACCTTAGGACCGTTATAGTTACGGCCGCCGTTTACTGGGGCTTCAATTCAGAGCTTCGACCAAAGTCTAACCCTTCCTCTTAACCTTCCAGCACCGGGCAGGTGTCAGCCCCTATACTTCGCCTTGCGGCTTCGCAGAGACCTGTGTTTTTGATAAACAGTCGCTTGGATCTTTTCACTGCGGCTCATCAAGGCCTACACCCCGATGAGCACCCCTTCTCCCGAAGTTACGGGGTCATTTTGCCGAGTTCCTTAACGAGAGTTCTCCCGAGCGTCTTAGGATTCTCTCCTCGCCTACCTGTGTCGGTTTGCGGTACGGGCACCATTCTCCTCACTAGAGGCTTTTCTTGGCAGTGTAGGATCGGGAACTTCGGTACTCCATATTTCCCTCGCCATCACAGCTCAGCCTTATGGTAAGCGGATTTGCCTACTTACCAGCCTCACTGCTTGGACGCGGCATTCCAACGCCGCGCTTACCCTACCTTCCTGCGTCCCCCCATCGTTCAAACGGAGATATGGTGGTACAGGAATTTCAACCTGTTGTCCATCGCCTACGCTGTCAAGCCTCGGCTTAGGTCCCGACTTACCCTGAGCGGACGAGCCTTCCTCAGGAAACCTTAGGCTTTCGACGGAGGGGATTCTCACCCCTCTTTTCGCTACTTATACCGGCATTCTCACTTCTAAGCACTCCAGCTCACCTTACGATTCACCTTCGATGCACTTAGAACGCTCCCCTACCATGACATTGTCATCCACGGCTTCGGTGATCCGTTTAGCCCCGGTACATTTTCGGCGCAGAGTCACTCGACCAGTGAGCTATTACGCACTCTTTAAATGGTGGCTGCTTCTAAGCCAACATCCTGGTTGTCTGGGCAACTCCACATCCTTTCCCACTTAACGGATACTTTGGGACCTTAGCCGGTGGTCTGGGCTCTTTCCCTCTCGACTACGGATCTTATCACTCGTAGTCTGACTCCCGAGAAACAAGTGATTGGCATTCGGAGTTTGACTGAGCTCGGTAATCCTGTGGGGACCCCTTACCCAATCAGTGCTCTACCTCCAACACTCTATCTCGAGGCTAGCCCTAAAGCTATTTCGGGGAGAACCAGCTATCTCCGAGTTCGATTGGCTTTTCACCCCTACCCACACCTCATCCCCGCACTTTTCAACGTACGTGGGTTCGGGCCTCCAGTGAGTGTTACCTCACCTTCACCCTGGACATGGGTAGATCACTCGGTTTCGGGTCTGCGACGATGTACTAGCACGCCCTATTCAGACTCGCTTTCGCTGCGGCTCCGCTTTCGCTTAACCTGGCACACCATCGCAACTCGCCGGTTCATTCTACAAAAGGCACGCCGTCACCCAAAAATGGGCTCCGACTACTTGTAGGCACACGGTTTCAGGTTCTCTTTCACTCCCCTCCCGGGGTGCTTTTCACCTTTCCCTCACGGTACTGGTTCACTATCGGTCACTAGGGAGTATTTAGCCTTGGGAGATGGTCCTCCCAGATTCCGACGGGGTTTCACGTGTCCCGCCGTACTCAGGATCCACTCTGGAGAGAATGCCGTTTCGATTACAGGGCTGTTACCTTCTGTGGCGGGCCTTTCCAGACCGCTTCATCTACAACATTCTTTTCTCACTCCGTATTGAGTGTCCTACAACCCCAAGAGGCATGCCTCTTGGTTTGGGCTCTTTCCGGTTCGCTCGCCGCTACTTGGGAAATCGATCTTTCTTTCTCTTCCTCTGGGTACTGAGATGTTTCAGTTCCCCAGGTCTGCCTCCCAACACCCTATGGATTCAGGTGCGGGTACTGTCCCATTACGGACAGTGGGTTCCCCCATTCGGAAATCTCCGGATCAAAGCGTACTTACAGCTCCCCGAAGCATATCGGTGTTCGTCCCGTCCTTCTTCGGCTCCTAGTGCCTAGGCATTCGCCGTGTGCCCTTAACTACTTAACCTATCGACAAATCTTGAACGGCGGATTTCTTCGTCAACTGCACTCGTCGGAATCCTCACGTACCTTTCATTCGTACGCTACAGTTCCTCCTCGTTTGTTTCCTTAACTCCTCGTTCCTAATTTGTCTCTGATTCCATGATGTTGTTCATGGACTTTACTTACTATTTGTGGATGTCGTTATCTAGTTTTCAAGGTTCAT
>NZ_JBEUEL010000065.1:0-3128 GCF_041725775.1 Pueribacillus sp. YX66
AGAACTTCTATTTTTGAATCATCAAAAGCGTAAAAAATAATTTATCAAAAACTGTAACATTTTACTTGACGCTCACAGCAGTCCCTGGCTTATGTTCAAGTGGCAGAGCTGCATCATTTGCTTCATTCAACAATTCTGCCTTTCGTTTGGCAATATAGTTGCGAACGGTTCGATCTGAACCTTGAAAATCAAATTTTTCTTTCAACTGTTCCCAAATTCTTTTGGCTGTTCTACGGAATTTTTTCTTTTGATTAAGGTCTTCTAGTAACCATTCATCCACAATATGTTTCACTGGATCCATGACGGGTGAAGGTCTGTTTTGTTTCGGTTTAACTTCCGGATTAAAATCCTCCTTCTCCGCATACTTTTTAACTGTTCTTGGATCTCTTCCCATTCTTCTTGCGACTTCTGCATAACTTTTATCTTTTTTGATAGTTTCATGTCTGATATAATGAATCTCGGCCACTGCCAACATCTCCTTAATACCTCCTGCTTTATTATCCCAACAGGAAGTGTATTTTTAATTTGGAATGTTGGCAAGTGGTTTTTTCATTTATGTAGGCCCAAGGGACCTACATAAATTGAATGCCATTCCTTACATTTTTATAGTGCCATAAACAATAGCAGACGAACAACTAAACATAATCGAAAGTAAGTTTCAAGAATATTTAAACAATAGGTCGAACTTGATTAAGTTTTACTTCTTAAAAGGAATTATCCATCGCCATAATCAATCAACCGAAACCGCTTCCTCGTACTTTAAGCGCCTTTTTGAAACACCTGTATCTACTGAAAAAGACATCGTTTATCGAGCAAAAACTTTACATATTTTAGGCGAAATCCTATATGAAAATGGAAAAATCACTAAAGCAATAGAACACCTTAAACTTTCACAGTCCGAATTGACAGATAATAGATTGCCGGTTAGACCCGACACCTATTATAATTTGGCAATTCTTTCATTACATTTAGGAAACATTTCAGAATCAGTAAAATATTTATCCATTTATAGAAAACATGAGAATAGAGATGATGCAAAACCAGCTTATCTTAGAGCACTGCTTCAAATATTTCATGGTCATATACGTGACGGCTTAAAAAGTATTTCCGAGCTACGACCAAAAATATTAGAAACTCATGACGTTGACACATTTTTACGTTCATCGTTAGCTTCCCTATATTTCACCGATTGGTCGAATGAAGCATTTGAGAAGCACTTAGAGCTTACAAACCGCTTTATGAAATATCAGTTATTAGACGCCGAAATAACTGAGCCACAAACCCAAGAACACTTGGCTGAGCTGGTAAACTCAGTAATAGGCATTTCACTCAAACACGAACGATACTTTTTGGTAGAAAATCACATCGAAATCGCTTATCGCTATCACCAAAAATATCCTTCTCTTCAGTGCCGTTACAAAGTGTATTTCTTGCACGCGTTATATTTAAAAAAGATGAACAAGGATAAACAGAAACAGAAAGAACTATTGCTGGAAGCAAAACGATTATTACAACTTCGAAAAGGGCGAAATATTCATTACTTTTGTGTGCTTTACGAACTAGCACAATTCGAAACTGTAAAGGAACCCCTTTTTAATGAACTTTTAGATGTATTAGGTAACCATATTACACTAGAGTCTATGGACTTTTTTCACATTGAAGCAGTTATTCCTAGATTTTTACCTGAAAGTATTTAAAATTTCTGTAATTATGGTACTATTAATCTGTATTACTTATTTTTTTAAGGATTCTCACCCAAGCGGGAGAGAGTGAATTCAAAGATATAAAACGCTCTATTGAGTGATTGAAGGGCTTTTTTGCCCTCATCTCTCTTTAGGGCGTTTTTTTATCTTATAAAAACTTTTTAAGGAGAGTGATAAGTATGGGCTTTACGTTAGAATACAACCGTGTATTCTATCGCCACAACGACCTTCTCATTTTCGTCAACAAGCTGGGAGACAGCAACGTTTACGATCATGACGGGTTAAGAAGCAGAGATTGGAACATCATTTCCATCGGGAAAGAAGAAAAAATGTGGACGCTGATTGGTGAACGAATCGGCAGCGTTGCAGGAGGTATGCTTCAACGAGCAGTAGGGTGGTCTGATTCACGCTACTTTACACCTCTTGAATACGTCAAAATGTATCGTTAAAAATCAACAATGCTAGACTTCTTGAACAAATTTTTGATGACTTCTCTTTGATGTACAACATAAGAATGAAAACGTCAAAAATAAAAGAAGAATGACAAGAGGGACTCAAAAGATTAGGTGTTCCTTACGAAACCAAAGATGACTTATCTGAATTCGTAAGTATTAACACCGTCGAACAAATGGAGACGATTATGCAGTTTTTACCCCATCACCTTTATTCATTGGAGCACCATTTATATTTCTCACTATATAACCGAAAGCGGAGAATATAAAATGTTTAGCAATAAAGAGGGGATAAAAATAATTGAACATAATCGTCGCGTTTACGGAATCGAGAAGCGTTGGTCAAACAAGATATTAGTCGTCGAGGATGAACCGGGAAATTGGACAGTCATCGCAAAAGGTTGGTCGTCGGACCTTTGGAACGTAATTGGTAAGCGAGCAGCTCTAGCTGAAAACGGACAGTTAACCGTGAGAAAAACAACCTCACTCAAGTTTCTGAAGCGGAAGCAAAACAAGTGATTGATATTTATGAGCAATTGTTTAAAAAAACCGTTTAAACAAAGTTTAAAAAATTGAATGTTATACATTCAAGATCGTCTCAAGGCATATAAACCTATGAGGCGATTTTTGTTTGTATAAAAACTCTATTAGGGGAGGAATAAAAATGGTTGTAAACAAAGCAACTCGCAAAAGACTAGTAAATGTCTATTATAAGGATACAAACAAAAAACAAAAAACGAACCGCACTTCATTCAGCCATGAAGAGTAAATTTATATCTCTTCCTCTTTGATCATAGGAAAACCCCTTATCCACAGTTGTTAATTTTTACCAGTTGATCTCCCTCTTTTTTGAGTCGAAATGAACCGAATTTCTGTTTTTGACTTTTTAAATTGTGGATAACTCAAGTTTCCCTTTTTTTCTATCACATCCTTTGGTACAATAAAACCACTAGGTAAACCGAATTTGAATCGG
>NZ_JBEUEL010000066.1:0-3128 GCF_041725775.1 Pueribacillus sp. YX66
ACCTTCTGACATTTTTTGTATAGTTGTTAAGGTTGCTTAAGCACCATTATATTGACAGTTCAAGTGAGAGCCCTATCGACTTACACAAAATTCTTGACGGTACCGAATAACATTAGGTGTTATAATTTCTTTAGTTTATCATCTTGTTAAAAAAGATACTCAACACTAAATTTTTATTTTATTAATGATAATTAGAAAGTATATCTTTTACAGAATTAAAATAACTCATTGCACTACTAGCGATAAATTTGGGACTCAAAAAATACATTTAATAAAAAGAC
This sequence comes from Pueribacillus sp. YX66, assembly GCF_041725775.1. Taxonomy (NCBI): domain Bacteria; kingdom Bacillati; phylum Bacillota; class Bacilli; order Caryophanales; family Bacillaceae; genus Pueribacillus; species Pueribacillus sp. YX66. The sequence goes on from NZ_JBEUEL010000066.1 coordinate 282, forward strand.
ACAGCTTTTGAATTTCTCCGTTTTTTCTTATTTTTTATTCTCATAAAAAGTTAAGCTGTTGTTGAAAATTAGCACCCTAAAATCCTTAAATACGTGTATGATTTTGCTAAAATCTTAACAAAACTCTCATGAGTATCTTATGAAAACAGGTCTACATCGGGATAATGTTTCACTAACAAAGGAAGATCTGAAACTAATCCGTGACAACATTTATTATCTGTAATCGCCTATCTGAAAAATAACAAATCAAATCTTCATGTCCTTCTGATTAATTTTCTAAACCAAATTCTTTTCTTAATTCATGTTCAAATCGCTTATCTATGTAGGGCTTGCTGATCATGATAAAAACCCTTTATCCACAAGGACTGCGTCTATTTATGTCGAATTCATATGCAAGGAAAAACACTTAAAACCAGAAAAAACCTTGCAGATGGAGTGAACATAAATTGTTTAGAATGGATGAAAATACGTCAGATCTAGTCGAACAATTTTACTTACCGTTTGGCGGAAAATTAAATCCTAACAATCGATGGGTTCAATTATCAAAACTCATCCCGTGGGATCTCGTTGAACAAAAATATATTGAAGCTTTCAAATCGCCGGTAAAAGGGAAGCCGGCTTACTCGGTTCGCATTGCACTTGGGTCGCTTATCATCAAGGAACGACTTGGCTTAAGCGATCGGGAAACGACAATGCAGATTATGGAGAATCCGTATCTGCAATTTTTCATCGGGTACTCTGAATTTGTTGATAAAGAGCCGTTTCATCATTCTCTAATGACACACTTCCGAAATCGGTTGGGTCCTGACATCTTGTTGGAAATAAACGAGTGGATCGTTGCTGAAGCGCTCGATGCCGAGAAAGTCCAATCCACGGAGCTTGTCTCAGACAGTGATGATGAAGATGATGATAACGATCCCGACAATGGACAACTTACAATGGAGATTGGCGATGATGAATTGGCGTTGCCAGAGGACATTCTGCCCCACAGACCAAAACGAAGAACAAAACAATCATCATTTAAGAAAGCACCAACAGATTCTGGTGACACGACACCGGCCCACAAAGGGAAGCTCATGCTTGATGCTACCTGTGTTCCTGCTGATATTAAATATCCGACCGTTCTCGGATTGCTTAACCATGCACGCGAAATATTGGAAGACATTATTGACACCTTGCACGATCCACACATCGGATTAAAGGAAAAAGCCCGAACCTATCGCAACCAGGCACGTAAGCGTATTTAAGTGTATCCAAGCAACGAAAAACAAGCGGAAAAAGGATGCGAAAAGCAATCCGGAAACAACTATCTTATGTTCATCGGGATCTAAAAATCATCGAAATGCAGTTGACTGACACTCCGCTTACTGAATTGAGCCACCGTCAATATCGCCGTTTGCTGGTGATAAGCGAGTGATATCGACAGCAACGTGAGATGTTCACACACAAGAAACACACGATTGGATCAGCCACACGTACGACCCATTGTACGAGGTAAAGCCGGTGCTCAAGTGGAATTCGGTGCTAAAATTGCTGCTAGCTTGGTTGATGGTTATACGCTTATCGAAAGCATGCAATGGGATAACTTCAACGAAGCGAAGACACTTCAAGCATCCATCCAGTCTTATAAACAGCGCTTTGGCTATTATCTCGAAGCGATTTTAGCGGATAAACTGTATCGAAATCGCAAGAATATCCGTTATTGCAAAGAACGGGGAATCCGCCTTAGTGGACCGAAACTTGGAAGACCACCGAAAGAAGGTTGGAAAACCGACCTAAAACAAGAACGACAGGATGCGACAGAACGAAATCAAATCGAGGGGAAATTCAGTGAGGGCAAGCGTAAATTCGGGCTTGGCCTAGTTCGAGCACGCCTTGCACATACCAGTCAAACGGTTATCGCCCTCCAGTTCATGGTGATGAATTTGGAGCGACGACTCCGGATTCCTTTTTTCCTTTTAATCAAGTGTTACAGATATCGATATTTACAATGGGCGTAATGTTGAATAATCTATTCAGCAAGCCCTAAATAAGGGCTGGCAAAGTTCTAAACTTTTCGTTGCAATTTTATAAACTTTTTACTTGCAAAACACAAAAAGCTATACAATCAAGCCTTAAAACCTTTTCATATCACGACTCCCAATACTTGCTATTGCTTGTTTTATGGGAAGATGATGGAAAAACGATGAAACAAATTGGCGCTCAGTTTAACTTAGGAACGGGCACACTGACGCCGATGATAAAACGCTTGGAGAAAAACGGATGGATTGTGAAAAAAAAGAATCCAAATGATGAAAGGAAAGTACTCATTTATTTATCTGAAAAGGGACGAACTCACAAAGAAGACATTACCGCTGCCATTGCAAAGCATATTCAAGCCTGTCAGATTCATTACGAAGAATATGTCACGATCATGACAAAATTAAAGCAACTTCGAGAAAAGTTATCCAGCTCTGAGGAGTAAATTAATGTTCATTACTCATTTTAGGGAAAAAATCACTTATCCACATATGGAGTTTTTTACCAGTTAACTTCCCTGCTTTTAGAGACAAAACGAACCGAATCAATTGATTCCTTTTAAAATTGTGGATAAGTAAAGTTTGGTCTTTCTTCGCATCACTTCCTTATGATAAACTATAACCACTAGGTGAACCTGATTTGTATCGGTTTCCCTATGTGGTATAAATCCTTGTCTGTTATTTTGTGGGTTCGAATCGCTTCTAACAGATCCGAGGATTTTTCTTTTGCCGATTTTTTTAAACCCTTTAGAATCTTGGCACCGTTAAGGTACAACTGAACCAGGATGTCGGCAATTTGCACCAGTAGGTAATGGTTTTTCATTGCCGT
>NZ_JBEUEL010000067.1:0-2372 GCF_041725775.1 Pueribacillus sp. YX66
ACCTTCTGACATTTTTTGTATAGTTGTTAAGGTTGCTTAAGCACCATTATATTGACAGTTCAAGTGAGAGCCCTATCGACTTACACAAAATTCTTGACGGTACCTTTAAAGATAATGCTTTTTTTAATTCGCTCGCTATTAGTTGTTTCAATTGATTCACCCTCATTTTTTATTTGATCATAATTAGAGTATAAATGACCATCCTTAACCCTGAATTTATCTAACCTTAAATCCCCCTTAATTTTACCTCCGTAACGTAAACGTTCATGGAAAGAAAAAAAAGATAACATGTATTCATGCTATCTTCTCACTCAGACTTATAAAGTTATTCTAATTATTGTTCCAACGTTTAGTTTGCTTTCTACCGTTATTTCACCGTTATGAGCTTCTATGACTTCTTTTGCTATAGACATTCCGAGACCTGCCCCTTTGTAATCCTCAGTGTTAGTTCCTCTGTAGTACCGATTAAATAATTTATCCAAATCCTCCATGCTGATGCCTCTTCCATTATCCTCAATTTCTATGATGATTTTTTCCCGTTTATACAAATTCACAGTTACGTCTGTTTGTTGATCGTTATGAATTAATGCATTGAATATTAAATTCTCTATACATCTTTTCATCAGGTTTTTGTCAATTTCGTATTCAATTATTTCGCCTGGAGCATTAAAATTTATTTTTCTGTCTGAATAGTTAGGATGGTTTAATATTTCGATAATGATGTTTCTTAGAAATTTTGTTAGATCATTTTGCGTCTTATTCAATATTAATGCATTCTGCCTTAATTTCTCATTTAAACGAAGCTCTTCTATCATGTTCTCCATGTAAACAGCTTTTTCGAATATGATATTTGAATAATGCATGATTTCTCTTTTAGAAATATGATAATCACTGTCAGCTAAAATTTCTGAATAGCCTTTAATTGTGGAAAGTGGCGTTTTTAAATCGTGAGAAATATTTGCAATCCACTCTTCTCTCATTTTTTCATTTTTTCTTCTTTCTCTATCGCTTGATTTCAAGTTTTCAGACAACACATTTAGACTGTTGAAAACCTTACTGTAAATGCCTTTTTCGCTATATTGTATACCGTATTTTTTTTGAGATAGCAATTCTATCCCCTCAATTATTCGAACAATAGGATTCGTTAGCTTATTACCAAAAATGGAGCCAGTAATTAGAAACACAACAACAGAAATCAATAGCACCAACAAAGTAAATTTAAGAAATAAAGATAATAAGTCAGATTCGTAGATGAATGTGTGTTTGTTTATTTCTGTAGAAGGAAAACCAATAATGTAACTTAAGTTACTATCGGTAGTAGATTCCGCAACAAAAAGGGTGTTACCGTCAATGGTATCTGGGTACATGTGTGAGTGTACAATCTGTGCAGGCGAATAATGCATGGGTGTACCTTCAGGCTTGCCGAGTTCGTATATCTCGTTTCCATTGGAATCTAGTATTTGTATCCAAGCATTTTTATTTTTTAAAAGCTGTTGTCCCTTTTCACTTATCAATATATCATTATCAATTTCTTCAATATACAAATCGAAGGATAATGTGAAATTTGGGGGATAATCTGAAACAACTTTATTCTTAGTGAAAACAAAAAAATAGACGGTAGCTAGCGTCATTAGCAAAATCATTAAAGAAGATATAATAATAACTGACCAAAAGCTCAAAGTGATTTTTTTTCTCATTCTAATCCCCTCTTACAAACTTATATCCTAAGCCTTTAAATGTTATTATATACTCAGGTTTAGATGGATTGTCTTCAAGCTTTTTTCTCAAGTTTCTAATATGCACCATTAACGTATTATCATATCCTTCATAGTTACTATCCCAAACTTTTTCTAGAATTAAGTCTTTACTTAATATCCTATTTGAATTTTCAACTAAAAATAATAATAGCTGATATTCTTTGGCTGTTAAGTCTATTATTTGACCTGACTTCCTTACCTCTGCTTTGTTTTTATCGATTTCAAGGTCTTTGTATTTGAAGACTTCTTTTTCTTTTTCATTTGAATTATTTCCCTCAACATACCGCATGTGTTGCAGTCTTCTAAAATGAGCTTTAATTCTGAATGCTATCTCTTTGGGGCTGAAAGGTTTGGTTACATAATCGTCTCCCCCAATACCCAGCCCCATAAGTTTATCTACATCATCTGATTTAGCTGAAAGAAATATAATGGGACAAAAGGTAAACTCCCTTATCCTCCGACACACTTCAAGACCATCTATGTCAGGAAGCATAATGTCTAACACAATAATATCTGGGGATACCTTTCTGCAAAGTTCTGTATATGGTAACTTAAAAGTGATCCACCATGACAATTGAAAACTGATCCACTCTTGATAGAAAATAACCCTAACGA
>NZ_JBEUEL010000068.1:0-2099 GCF_041725775.1 Pueribacillus sp. YX66
AGAACTTCTATTTTTGAATCATCAAAAGCGTAAAAAATAATTTATCAAAAACTGTAACATTTTACTTGACGCTCACAATTATTTACTCTTATTTCATGGGATAGAAAGATTTAACAGTATTGTTATGCCATTTGGAATCATGGTGTCAGTGTTAATGATAACTATATTAATTGCAAATAATGTTGACAAAAATCAGGGTAATATTAAACAATTTTTCAATAAAAATTATCCGATTACCATTTATGTTTTACTTTGTTTAATGGGAGTATGGTTCAACATTGAAAGATATGTAACTGAAGATTTAACGATATGGAATATGCTAACTATAACCTTTATTGGAACTACCAATGACATGTATTCACTACTTTCTTTTGCACATTATGTTGTCATCTTTATAGGCTTCGTTTACTTTGTTCAATTATTATTACAGAGATATCTTTCAGAAATGAGTTATTTCACAATCATCAGGTATCAATCAATGAATCGTTGGTTTCTAAGTTGGTTTCCTAAAATAGTAAAGTCCATTATTGTTCTCTTGTTCTCCTTAATCGCTGCTACAATTTCGCTGGCAGTGTTAAAAGGATATGCGTTTATCGTAACGGATAATATGTTTGAAATCATCTATCAGTTTATGATCAACGGGTTTTTGCAACTTTTATTTTATGTACTTTTTGTAATAATCGTCTCTTTAGTTACTAGAGACGTTTTAAAAAGTTTTATCTCTCTACTCATACTAACCATTTTTATGTTGCCTGGCTTTAGATTAAATAATTTAATACCTGTTGGGTTAAATAGTATGGGGTATCTTTTAGAAAACGCACAAGTATTTTTAATCTCTTTCAAGCTGATTGGCTATATTGCGTTTGAGGTTATTGTTTTATTGTTACTGCTTAACAAAAAGGATTATACATTTTAGAAGGACAGGTGAATGTGATGAGTTTAATTGAATTGAAAAATGTTAGTAAATCATATAAGGGGTTGCCATTGTTTGAAAACGTAACAGTTTCCTTTGAAGAGGGTAAAATATATGGGATAGTGGGTCATAATGGATCAGGGAAATCCGTTTTATTTAAAATGATGTGTGGATTTGTTTTTCCAGACCAGGGAAGCATTTTTGTCAAAGGAAAAGAACTTGGTAAAAATAATAGGTTTCCAGAAAACTTCGGAATTATTATTGAAAGACCTGGTTATTTAGGTGATAAAACAGGATTTGAAAACTTAAGATATTTAGCTGATATCCAAAATAGAATTTCTGATGAAAAAATTAAAGAAACGTTAGAAAAAGTAGGTCTATCTCATACAATAAAACAAAAGGTAAAGAATTATTCCCTTGGAATGAAACAAAAACTAGCAATAGCACAAGCAATAATGGAAGATCAAGAGATATTATTGCTTGATGAACCTTTTAATGGTTTAGATATTGATAGTATAGAAAACATTAGAAATATATTGAAGGAACTAAATGCTGAAGGGAAAACAATTATATTAACGAGCCATAACAATGAGGATATAGAAATTCTTTGTGAACATGTTTATAGAATTAGAAAGAATAATTTAGAACCGTTACAATAAGAGAAAGTGATAGATAAGCGGGTCAACGGAGTAAATGTAAATATGTTTGATTTAGATGTGAAAAGTAAAAGGCCAAAATATGAACAAATAATTGAAAAAATAAAAAATTTGATTATTTGCAAAGAACTGAAACCTGATATAAAAATGCTTTCTATTAGGGCATTATCAAAAGAAATTGGGGTTAGTCCAAATACGGTGCAAAAGTCATATGATAGTCTTGAAAGGCAAGGTTATTTATATTCTATAAAAAGTATAGGCTATTAGGTCGCACCTATCGATGCAACTTTAATAGAGGAAAGAGTAAAAAATGAACTAAAGCCTCAATTTTTCGGGCTATTACGATTGGCAAAATATCATGGGTTAACAAAAAAAGACATAATTCAATGGATAAATGAGTTTTGAAATAAAGGCTACCTAATTCAATGCTAAAATGGAAGGAAATGAGTTTTTTAGATAAAGTCCATATAATTGTGTAAAAGAAAAGGGCCATATGATTGCCTTTACGGTACAATGTTTTTAACCCATAA
>NZ_JBEUEL010000069.1:0-2053 GCF_041725775.1 Pueribacillus sp. YX66
GAATATAACATCCCTAAAGATATTATTAAGAAACGTGATTATGAGGCTATTCCTGATCCAGAGATGGGAAAACAAGTACAAGTTGATTTTGGTGAAACACGTCAAAAAACACCTGAAAATAAAACTGTGAAGTTGTATTTCATCGCTTTTGTATTATCGAATTCACGTTATAAATATACTGAGTTTCTTGACCGACCATTCACTACTCGAGATGTAATACGTGCACACGAAAATGCTTTTCGTTGGTTTGAGGGAATCCCTCGTGAAATTGTATATGATCAAGATTCACTTATTGTAGTAAGTGAAAATGGTGGAAATTTAATTTTAACAAAAGAGTTTGAGCAATATCGTCAAGAACGAAAGTTTAAATTACATGTTTGTCGCAAAGCGGACCCTGAAAGTAAAGGAAGAATTGAGAATGTAATCGGTTATATCAAATATAACTTTGCAGCTCATCGAATATTTACAAGTATTGATCGCTGGAATGAAGACGCAATAAAATGGCTAAATCGGACGGGGAATTATAAGATACACAATACGACCAAGAAAAGACCGGTCGAAGTGTTTCAAGAAGAAAAGAAACATCTAAGACCGATCATCAAAGATTTAACTAACCAATATTCAATACCTGTCTCTAGTATAACAAGAAGAGTAAGACAGGACAACACTATTATATACAAATCAAATCGTTATTCAGTACCTCTCGGTACATATAACAAACAAAAAGACGTTTATATTTCTACAAAAGATGAGTACTTATATATTTATGCTTCTGAAAATGGTTTATTAATCGCAAAACATAAAATCAGTAATGGAAAAGGGAAATTAATTCAGGACAGACAACATACCCGAGACCGTTCGAAAGGAATCGATAGATTATTAGAAACCGTGGCTCGCTATTTTGATGATTATGAATTAGCCAAGTCATACTTAGCAGAAATTCGAACCAAATACTCAAGGTATGTTCGGGATCAATTCCAAATGATATTAAGAATCGTAAAAAGTACCGAACAGCAAGCAATTATTGAACAAGCATTAACAGCATGTTTTCAAAAGAAGCTTTTTAGTGCAACAGATTTTGTCGATATGGTTAAGTATATTGAACGGCAACGACAAGTTTACGTTACAAAAAGTGTTAAACAGCGTAAAGTGCCGATAAAACCTTTAGATGTTCAAAATGAATCGATTTACTATATATCAACACCACAAAGGGATATCGATGAATACTTAACTGTATTGGAGGCTGACAAATGAGTGATTTAAGTATAGCTCAGGAACGTTTAAAATCATTGCGTATGTCGGAAGCATCTCAATATTTACCCACACTAGTTAAAGAGGCCGAAATGCATGATAAATCTTATTTAGTGTTTTTAAATAGTATTTTAGAATATGAGCAAAAACGAAGAGAAGAAAAACTACTTGAAAGAAGATTAAAGTGGGCTGCTTTTCCAAGTCACAAAACTCTAGATGAATTCAATTTGGATGAACAGCAATCATTAAGTAGAAAACAACTAAATCAATTAAAAGAATTAACTTGGATTGAGCAACTTTACAATATAATTTTTCTAGGTCCACCTGGAGTGGGTAAAACTCATTTGGCTATAGGTTTAGGACTAGAAGCAATTCATCAAGGATATAAAGTAATGTTTATATCAATGGGTGATTTAGTCCACACACTAAAAACCGAAGAAATTTCTAGAAAATCAAAGACACGAATGAAGAGGATACGAGATGCAAATTTGTTAATCATTGATGATTTAATGTTTATGGCGATGGATCAACATGAGGCAAATCTATTTTTCCATCTAATTAACGATTTGTACAATAAATCTTCAATTATACTAACCTCCAATAAGGCCCCCAAAGATTGGGGTGAATTATTGGGGGACCCTGCGATAACAACAGCTATATTGGATAGAATCATCCATCGAGCTGAGATTATTCACTTAAATGGTGATAGTTATCGAATGAAACATAGAACTTCTATTTTTGAATCATCAAAAGCGTAAAAAATAATTTATCAAAAACTGTAACATTTTACTTGACGCTCACA
>NZ_JBEUEL010000070.1:0-1784 GCF_041725775.1 Pueribacillus sp. YX66
ATGGAATCCGACAATTCCGAGGATACCCTACCTATTTTTTATTGAAAAGACCTTTACACAAAATATTTTACGTCATCGAAAAATGAAGTTAAAACTTAATAAAATATTGGGAGGGTTTCTATTATGAATAGAACAATTGCATAAAGAAGTCGAATAGCGACAAATAATCAAAGAATGTTTCAACGTGATTTATTTTTGGAGGAACAAAAAAAGAATTTAAAATACCTTTCGGAAGTATTCGGGAAAATTGGGTTTGTCGTCGAAACTGTAGAAATAGATTCAAGAGCAATATTTGCACCAATTGTTAAATTCGTTAACCATGAAAAGAAATCAAGACAATTTAATACGCTATTAAGCATAATGGGATTAAGTAACTTTAGGACGACTCCAAGAGGAAAATTAGTAAAAATTGAGACAGTCCTGAAAAAGAATGTTAACGGAGAAGGTAATAGAAGAAAACAACAAATTAGTAGAATGGCAAAGGTAACACCTTCAGACGTTAAGTTACTAGCAGACCTATTAAGTAGTAAACGTCAACAGATTACTACATATATGAATGTTACTAGGGAATTAGAAATTTAGGAGATGGAGTGAGTAAATATGAAAAAGGTTGCCATTATTGGTGGTGATAATAAAAAAGGATACGAGGACAAGTTAAAGACATTAAATTTTGAGTTAAAATATCATGATGGAAGAATAAAAAGAAAAGGGACCAAAAATTATTTCAGCAACTTATTAAAAGATGTTGAATGTGTTATAGTTATACTATCAGCTGTATCTCATGGTACAATGTATGCAGTTAAAGATGTTGCAGATAAATTTGGAATTAAAGTGGTTTATCACCGTAGTAAAGGAATTTCTAGTGTTATAAATGCTGTCCACGATAATGTGGCTTTTTATTAAATGAAAATTAAAAGGAATTACAAATACCTTATCAGAATAAGGTTAATACATTAACGGGGAGTTGTAAGGTTATATGGATAACATTGAGTTAAGGGCAAATAAAGCAAGTAGGGCAATTGGTGAACGGCTCAGAGAAGAGATACGGTCTTATGAATACCATGAAGTTGCGAGTAGAATTTTTACAGCAAAATTCTTGTTAGTAAATAAAAGTCATTCAATAACTTTACCAGACGATATGTCGTGGGAAAGAATCAGTTCTTCTCACTATAATATAGGAAATCTAATTGATGAGTTATTTCATAAGATTGCGCATAACAATGAGTTTAATCTAGATCTGCTAAGTAGTTTTTCTCTTTCAAAGATAGGAGACCATGTACTGTATGATTGCCTAATGATTATGGACCGAGGTTCTCTAACAATAGAAGAGTTTCAAGATACAAATTTAACTGGTCAATATTTCTTACATCTCATACAACGACTAATGGAAAGTGAAGGAAAAGAATTAGGAACATCTGTAACACCAGAAGGATTAAATAGACTTATGATACGAATATTAAATCCTTCTAATGGCAGTTTGTACGATGGAGCAGCAGGAATTGGGGGATCGTTAATTGAAGCTTACCGTTTCAATAATGACATTTCAATGTTTGGGCAAGAGATAAATGAATCAAATGTTGCTATAGCTTACATGAATGCAATTGTAAATGGAATAGATTTATCAAAATTTCAAATTGCAAAAGGTGATACATTGTTCTCTCCCGCATTTATAGAAAATGATAGTAACTTAATGCAGTTTGATTATATGATGACGTAAAATATTTTGTGTAAAGGTCTTTTCAATAAAAAATAGGTAGGGTATCCTCGGAATTGTCGGATTCCAT
>NZ_JBEUEL010000071.1:0-1670 GCF_041725775.1 Pueribacillus sp. YX66
AAATACAGTTAAATTATCCCATATTTATCACATGTTGAGGGAAGATTATCTCGAAGAATTTTTACTCCTCAGACCTGCACTTCATTCTTAAATGTTTTTAAAAGGATTGATGTAATGTGCGTAATCGTTGGTTTATTACTTTTCGTCTCTATTTTGGTACTCGACAATCCAGCTATTCAGCATCAATGTTGAGGATTATCAAGAGATTACCTTAGAGCCCGGTGACACGCTCTGGGGTATTGCAGAGCAATACGGCCACAATCCTATTCGATTCGCCCAATGGGTTGAGGAAAACAACAACGTCGATGCTTTTAATTTAAAAGCAGGGCAGACCGTTTACATTCCTGTTAAAAAAGGAGACTGAAACAACGGACAATTACGGTTGATTGTCCGTTGTTAATTGGTATAATGAAGGAAAACATATACCATTAAGAAGCGAAGCACGCATCTATCCTTTAGGGATAGGTGCGTTTTCTTTTCGCTAGAAAACGAAAGGAGAGTATTGACGATATGAACGTCGCAAGGCTGTCTAATGGTTACATCGTCACAGCAAAAGAATATTCGCCGACTAAGCATGGGACACAACTATTCTGCATCGATAGAGCATGTCAATCACCAGTTATTTTTGTTTCAGGAGGTAAGAATACGGCTCATTTTAAAACGACTGGAAAGCTAAAATCTAAGCATACAGCTCAATGTGGTTTTTTAAGACCTCTTACTTTCCACGAATCTATCGCAAAAATGACGGAATATCAAAAGCAATTAAAAGAAGCGAAAGGAAAAACTACAATTCGTTTGAATATGAGCAAAATTGATCCCGAATACAAACCAAAGAAAACCCCTCAAAAAATAGAGTCTGTTAAAGATGTTACTAGACTTTTAACATCGTTTGAACCAGACGAATTAGCCGGGATTCAAGTGAAAGTAAGTGATTACAAAATCCCACTTACTCAAATGGTGCTTTCTTCAGACGAAGCTCACAAATCATTATGGGATGGCAAATTAAACAACCAGATTCCTTATTTCGTTTACGGCAAAATTTCAAAAGTTGCTCGACGTGAAAAGGTTTATTATATCAACCTCGAACAAGCAGATAACAGTTTGTTCACCTTGATTGTGTTCGATAAACACTTCAAGTATTTCACGTATACCGATGAGCAACTCGTAAATCAAGACATTATCGTTTATGGATTTATTCGAAAGAACAAAGTCATGGCCGCTCGTTCGGCTTCTGAAATTGTGATTAAGTCTAACGATTATTTGGACTTTATCACAAATACAAATGAGGTGCTTCCCTAAATAGTTTATTAGGGTCATGTTTCCTTATATGAATTATCTCTTATACTTCATAGACCTTTGTTAAATGAAGTATAAGAAATTTTTATATTGGAGGTGATAATATGTTACAACGATTCATCAGTATGGTTACATTGGCCGTTGTTGCATACGTTATTTATCTTGGCTTAGTACCAGGTGTTACAGATGTAATCCTTCAAGATAAACCTAAACAACAAAGCGTCATTGAAGATTTTGTTTGGGCGGTAACTGAAGGTGTTGCAACAGGCGATGTAGGACAAAAAGTTGCTGAAGAAGTAAAGTGGACCCCATCGTCAAGACAACTTTTTTATAAATTTAAGGTGCATTGAGTTTTGCTCCTTCCTATCTTGCCA
>NZ_JBEUEL010000073.1:0-1599 GCF_041725775.1 Pueribacillus sp. YX66
AAAAGACCAGCTATAAAAAGTCAAGGAGGTAAAGCAGATTTTGTTATAAATTAATTTCGCTATTTTTAGGCACACCAAAGAAGCCTAAAGAATTCATTTTTTAAATGATTTAGGCGTATATGCTTAATTATCTTCTGTTAGTTGTGGTCTAGGTTCATAAGGTTTGTTGTCTCTGAGAATTGCAAAAATAATATGTGTTAGCTTACGGGCGACAGCACCCACAGCTGTCCCATGCGCTTTCCCACGTTTACGTAGCCTTTGATAATGCAGAGAAAGTGCTGGATCGTGAAAACTCGCAACAAAAGCAGCTTGCCATATCGCACGTCTGAGATAAGGAGAACCACGCTTGGAGAGCCGGGTCCTGCTGCTGTTAAAGTCACCAGACTGGTGAACAGAGGCATCTAAACCTGCAAACGCAACTAGCTGTTCAGGACGTTCAAAGCGGTCAATCGACCCGATTTCACCTAAGATAACACAAGCTGTGACATCACTAATTCCAGTGATGGTTGTTAAAAAGTGTTGTTGGCGATTTGAGATTTCAATCATTGCAGCTTCAATTTGTTTCAAATGTTTTTCCAGCAATAAAATTTGTTCCAAAAGTAGTTGGATTTGCATTTTAAACACATCGGTCCCGATTGAAATGCCAAAGGTATTTAAAGCACTTTCTCTAAGTTGAAGAGCTTTGTCATAAGCTCTCGATTCACCGAATCGGCCTTTACTGACACGGTTTAATAAAGCGGCAAGCTTTTCAGTATCAATTTTTAGTAGATCCTCTGGCAATGGCGAGTGCAGTAAAATTTCAGTCGAGGACTTTCCGAAGATATCTGAAAACACTTGTTCATACTCGGGAAAGACCTGGTCCAACAGCGAGATAATTTTACGCTTCAAATCAGAACTTTGATCAACAAAAGAATAGCGTAAACGCTCAAGATGTCGTAATTGGAGTAAATCTTCTTCAATAAAAGGTGTTTCATCAGGAGAGTCAATGCGAATGACTTGAGCAATAAGGTAAGCATCACTGACATCTGTTTTTGTCTTGCGGATATAAAAATGACGCAAAGCATCAGACTGCAAAGGGTTAAAAACAGTTGTTTTAAATCCTAATTTATGTAGGAAAGAAAAAACGGATAACCAGTAATGGCCAGTCGCTTCAAGTCCAATCACAGTATTATCAGGTGTTAGTTTATATTGGTTGATAAACTCAAGCAGCATTTCACTTCCAGCTTTCGAGTTGGCAAACCGTAAGGTTTTCCCAACATGATTCCCTTTATCGTCAATGAGTCCAACTTCATGATGACGTTTGCCAATATCAATCCCAATATAAAACATAAAAACACCACCTAAATTGAATATTTATCAGATGTGAGGAACCCTCTTGTCCTTATAGATATCCAACCTCGTTCGATATCCGACAACGAATGTGTCATCCAGCTCATTCGAATAGTTCTATAAAGAAAGAGGTGTCAGTCTTTTTGACGAAGACCACGCTTCAAGGAGGAAGCCGACAACCTCTATCTGATTAAATACATCATACCTTGGAAAAGGTATAACGATTTAAAACTAGTAAAAATACTAGTTAATAATAATATACGAGGAGGA
>NZ_JBEUEL010000074.1:0-1547 GCF_041725775.1 Pueribacillus sp. YX66
ATGGAATCCGACAATTCCGAGGATACCCTACCTATTTTTTATTGAAAAGACCTTTACACAAAATATTTTACGTCATCTCTTTAAAATTGATTCTTTTTAGTATGGCATTAATATTTTTACCACTTATTATTGTCATCCCTATTATGAATGGGTCATATATTTTTTTCGAACCTCTTGAGGTTCATTCACAACTCTTTAGTAGCTCTGCAATTGCATTATTATTCCCGATATTGTTAGTGCCTTTATTTGCAGGTTCGTATGCAAATGAAAAGAAGGATAACTTTCTCCTTTATGTGAAACCAAGGGTTAAGTTAACGGACTATATTTTAGCCAAAGGATTAGTCAATGGAATTGTAACGTTGGTTGTAGCATTTTTAATGATCTTTATTCCGTTTTTATTTATTGAATACCTCGACCCGATACTTAACATGATCCAATACGAAAGAGACTTTTATGAACCTGTTTCAGTAGGAACTTTCGGATTTTTGGCTGAAAAATCTGAACTTCTGTATGGTGGAGTATATTCTCTATGGGTAGCTATCAATGGGGCTTTATATGTAACAATAGCTTATTTACTATCCATTTGTATGGCGAATCGGTTTGTTGCATTAACGATTCCTTTTTTATGGTGGTTCATTATGAACTTTGTCACAGGCATATTAGGTATCGAGGCATTTTCGCCTGTCTATTCAGTGTTTCCGTTTTTGATCACTGCCCAGCCAATATGGGTGATATTTATTCCATTTCTAATATTGATTGCAAGTATAGTTTGCTTACTTATTCTTATTAAATCAAAGAATAAAGTTTGGACTGAGTAATATGAAAATCATAAAAGAACAAATTGTTTCATGGAAATGGATAGTAGCAACTTTGCCAATTATTTTATTTTCTTTTAGTAACAGACATTATATTCAATTTTTAGAAGAAAAAAATCATATTACGGCCAACGTTTGGGATTTTGTTTTGAATCCTTTAAATGACCCTTATTTAATGGTCTATTATATTTTCCCGTTGATTGTGTTTATATCTTCTATTTACATTAATCGTACCTTTGACTATACAAGGCTTATACGGTTAGGTTCCTATAAAAATTGGATTATCACAAAGGCAAAAAGGCTATTTTTAATGGATCTCTATTTGATTGGTTTATTTTTAGCAGCAATACTTACTACTGCTGTTAATACTTCATTCTCAATGGAATGGAGTGATATTGGAAAGGTAAATGAGTCAAGCAATGAGATTTTATATACCCTGGAATCAAATTTTTCAAGTCCTTTTATCGCTTTGTTATTACAAATAGGATTATTCCTACTGACTGTACTCACTGTTCAATTAATAATGTGTGTCCTCTATGCAATATATAAAAAGCAATCTGTATTACACGTTTTAAATATACTATTGTTTATTTTCGGGATAGCAGGCTTCAAAATCATCCCTACGTCATTGCTTTTTTTAGAGACTCCTAATTATTCTAACCGATAAAATATAATTAACAGTTTTAGATAAATAAGATTTTACACTTCTTATTTGGAAGGGGCTGAAAATCC
>NZ_JBEUEL010000075.1:0-1511 GCF_041725775.1 Pueribacillus sp. YX66
GATTAATCGTGACGTAAGCTAAATTCGTTTTTCGTTCAACGAGGATATTTTCATAACTCATGTTTCGTTCTCCTTCCTTTTTATATTATTTATTCGATGTCATATTTAAAAAAGCACACGTTTATAATAATTTCATAAATGTTAAACATGTGCTTAAGCATTGTTTCTATTAGATTAAGAAACTTTATATAATTCCATCTTGACGCATTCGTGATACTTCTTCACTGTTAATACCTAAACTAGATAAAACTTCCTCTGTGTTTTCACCTAAAGATGGCGGATGCAATCTCACCGTTGATGGTGTTTCTGAAAATTTAACCGGAAATGCCGGCGTCTTCAACCCTTTTATTTTCGGATGATCAATATCAACCATCATTTCACGAGCAATGGCTTGTGGAGAAGTGACAACATCACCGATTGTATTAATTGGTCCACATGGAACCCCAACAGCATCAAGTTTTTCACAAATCTCTTCACTCGACATCTTTGACAATCTTTCTGAAAGTATCGGAACGAGTACGTTGCGAAGTCTCACCCGATCTTCATTTAATTTATAATTCTCATCATTTAATAAATCGTCCCAGCCTAATGCTTGGCATGTTCTTTCCCATAGACGATCATTGGCAGCGGCAATAATGACATTTTTATCTTTTGCTTGAAAAACTTGATACGGTACTAACGTATGATGCCCTTGTCCCATCGGCTTTGCTGATTTTCCAGTCGCAAAATATCCAGTAGCTAAATGGTTTAACATCATTATTTGACTATCTAATAGACTGCAATCAACAAACTGACCTCTTCCCGTCTTTTCTCTTGCTATAATTGCTGTTAACACTCCTAGTGCTCCGAGAATCCCAGTAGATAAATCAACGATAGATGGACCAACTTTATACGGCTTTCCCTCTTCACCTGTAGTACTCATAATCCCAGAGTAAGCCTGAATTAATAAATCATAACCTGCTCGATATTTCTCAGGACCTGTTCTTCCAAATCCAGAGATAGCCAAATAGATTATACGTGGGTTAATTTCCTTTAACGTATCATAATCGATTCCTAACTTTTCCGTAGTACCTGTTCGAAAATTTTCAATAATTACATCACTTTCTTTAACTAAATCATAAATAATATTTTTCCCTTGTTCACTTTTTAAATTTAGTGTCATACTTTTTTTATTTCGATTCGAGCTTAAATAATAACAACTCTCGCCATCCCATTCAGGAGGAGTGAAACGTCTTGCTTCATCGCCCACTCCAGGTTGTTCAACTTTTATCACTTCTGCACCGAGATCACCTAATATTTGACCCGAAACAGGACCAGCCAGTGTTCTAGCCAATTCTAAAACTTTTATTCCTTCTAAAGGTTGGATCATTTATTATGATGACAACTCCTCATATATCGTAGTTTATGCTAGGTTGCGAGTCTACTGTCCTATTTTTTATTGAAAATTAGGCAGTACATTTTCTGCAAATAAGTTCATTGACTTTAATACTTGTTTTTGTGGTTGTCCGCCG
>NZ_JBEUEL010000076.1:0-1421 GCF_041725775.1 Pueribacillus sp. YX66
GATAGGGCTCTCACTTGAACTGTCAATATAATGGTGCTTAAGCAACCTTAACAACTATACAAAAAATGTCAGAAGGTTCTGTCAAGGGCGAAGTGCATACGAGTCCCTTGACAGGTTCTTCGAATTTTTTAACATGCATAAATGTTGCTTATACTATTTTTCATAACGTTCTTTGAACATGTCTTGTAAACATGTATATGCACTTGCAAACCCACGAAGTTTTCGTTCAGACCATTTCTCATTGATGTCTTGCACAGTTAGATAAACGATTTTCTCTGCAGCCTTTATATCTGGCAAACTGTTCATTGGTCTTAATCTTTTGCGAATCTCTTTAATTGTTCGCTCTATCCAATTCGTCGTATAAATCACACTTCGAATTGACGATGGATATTTCAAAAAGGTGAGCAATACAGGCAGATCATTCTCCCAAGAGGACACCTCTCTTGGATACTTCGTTTGCCATTTCTCTTGGAATAAGTGAAACTGTTCTTCCGCTTGTGAGCGAGTGAAAGAGCGATAGATCGCTTTTAGATCTTCAGCTATTTCTTCACGATCCTTTTTGCGTACACGGTTCAACGTATTGCGAACCTTATGTACAACACAACGCTGGACATCTGCTTTTGGATAAATGCTTTTAAAGGCTTCTTCTAAACCAGGAAGTCCATCAAATACACCTAATAGTACTTCTTTGAGTCCGCGTTGATAGAGGTCTTGAAGCATCTCTTTCCAACCCAGTGCATTTTCTTGGCCTCCAACATAGAAGCTTAGCAGTTCACGATATCCGTCTTCAGTGACACCGACAACGAAATAAATGACTTCATTTGCCACCGTGTCACGGCGGAGTCTAATATACATTCCATCAAGATACAGAACGGAATAACGCTGATGTAGTTTGCGCTGTTGCCAAGCTTGAATATCTTCGATGGCAACTTCCGTAATATTACTGATGGTGGTGGCAGAGTATGAAGAACCAAACATACGCTCAATAAATTTACCGACTTCACGAGTGCTCATCCCGCTTTGGTACATTTTGATGATCGCTTCTTCCAGCCATCCATCTCGACGCTGATACGGAGCAAACAGTTGGGTTTGAAACTCGCCTTGCCGATCTCTTGGAACAGATAGTTTTTCAATTTTTCCGTATCTTGTATCCAATGAGCGTTGGTAATAACCATTTTTACTGTTTGGAACATCAGGGTTCTCAACGTTTAAGAAGTTTTCAAGTTCTTCTCTCATGATGAGTTCAAGTTTTTCTTGAACAAAAGATTTTAACATTTGTTCTAGTTGATCTGTAAGCGTGGAATTGTTTATACTCGATGACATAGGTAGGGTTACTCCTTTCTTATGGAATCCGACAATTCCGAGGATACCCTACCTATTTTTTATTGAAAAGACCTTTACACAAAATATTTTACGTCATC
>NZ_JBEUEL010000077.1:0-1400 GCF_041725775.1 Pueribacillus sp. YX66
TCACTAGCATTGCATTAATTTAGGCTGAATAATCATAAGACATTGAATGTTTAAAAAACTTGTATTTTTGATACAAAAAATCCTTTATACTGGAGAGACGGGTGGTATCCTGTCCAAATCCAATATAAAGGACCTAACTTATGGACAAGAATACACTACTTTCATCATTTGGTAAATGGGTAGCTCCCATAAATTTTAATTTATTATATGAGCAAGTAGACGCACTCAAACTCGACTATTACACGAAAAAGCTGACAACAGAATCATACTTGAAACTGATGCTTCTAGCTCACCTGGACGAATGGGACAGTTTACATGACATGAGTGATGCGATGGTGGATGACGACCTTCAAAAAGCCGTGGGCTTTGAATCCATCAGTGTTTCGCAGTTATCGCGGCGAAATAATGAGATTCCATCGGAGGTATTAGCAAAGCTGTTCTTCCACCTTGTAGGTAAAATTAAAACCTTTCACACTGGAACGAAGACCTCCATGCCTTTGAACATCATAGATTCAACCACAATCCCTCTGAATGTAAAGAAGTATCGCTGGGCGGAATTCCGTAAAACAAAGGCAGGACTGAAAATTCATATGCGACTGGTTATGATGGATAAGCATACGTTGTATCCGGATCAACTGACGATGACACCAGCAAAAGAGCATGACCGCAATCAATTGGAAGTCCTGGTAGATGATCCAAACGCCATGTATGTGTTTGATCGTGGCTACTTGGATTATGAGCGCTTCGACCGGATGACCGATGATGGCTACTTTTTTGTATCAAGACTGAAAAAGAATGCAGTGACGAGAGATATCCACATCTTTCATGCAAGGGAAGAAGATATCTTATCCGATAAAATGGTATGGATTGGTACCACGCAAAATCGAGCTGAAAATGCCTTTCGTGTTGTTGAAGTGAAAGATCGCCGCGGAGAAATCCTTAGGCTCATCACCAACCGATTTGATATCAGCCCGAAGGAAGTCAGCGATATCTACCGCTCTCGCTGGGAAATCGAGCTGTTTTTCAAATGGCTGAAACAGCATGTCAAAATCAAAAGATTTTACGGTGAAAGTGAAACAGCAGTAGAAAATCAGGTCTACACAGCACTTATTGTCTATTGTCTTCATGTATTGATTCAGTTAGAAACAGGCAGCAAAAGAAAAATACTACAGGTCAGCCGCTGGTTAAAGCGTATGGTATGGAAACCTGCCTATCAATGGGTGAGGCGTTTAGAGGACCGAACGGTCCCCTGAAACTCTAACTGTCGTTGTCACCCTGGTCTAATTGTATAATTTTACCAAATGGACAGAGCCGCCTTTTGTTCAGGTTTTCCTTTTTTGGCTCTGACGAGAGAATGATAATAAATAGAATTTTCTGATCTTATTTATGCAACACTAGTG
>NZ_JBEUEL010000078.1:0-1361 GCF_041725775.1 Pueribacillus sp. YX66
TATAATGGACCCAAGATTTTAGACAGCAAGAAAGGATATGTTAAGGTAGGTTTATGAAACAAAAAAGGAAACGATATTCACCAGAATTTAAAGCACAAGTTGTATTGGAAATTCTTAAGGAAGAGAAGTCTTTAACTGAGCTGTCCTCTGAATATGGGATTCATGTTAATCAGCTGCGGAAATGGAAAACACAATTTCTAGAACAAATGCCGCAACTGTTTCAAAAGCAGAACAAGGATCAAGAAAAGATGAAAGCTGATTATGAAGAACAAATTGAAAATCTATACGCTGAAGTAGGCCGATTAACCACGCAATTGTCGTGGCTCAAAAAAAAATCTGGCATCTACCACAACTAGGCAAGAACGTGTGAATATGATCGAATGGCAAGACTCAGAATTATCCATTACAAAACAGGCAGAGCTATTAAGCCTTAACCGTTCAAGCCTTTATTATAAACCAGTCGGGCCTTCAGCAGAAGATGTAGCCATCAAGCACCGTATCGATGAAATTTATACAAAATACCCATTTTATGGGTCTCGTAGGATAACAGCACTGCTAAACCAAGAAGGAGTGAATATCAATCGCAAAAGAGTACAACGTCACATGCGAGAAATGGGAATTCAAGCTGTTTATCCGGGTCCAAATTTAAGTAAACGGAATCTGCAACATCGAATTTATCCATATTTACTGAAAGGAGTGAACATTAACTATCCAAATCACGTTTGGAGCATTGACATTACCTACATTCGACTCCAACGAAGCTGGATGTACTTAGCAGCGGTTATTGACTGGTATTCCCGCTATGTCATTAGCTGGGAGCTAGATCAATCCCTAGAAATTGGATTTATCCTAGATGCCGTTCAAAGGGCCTTCTCTATAGCTAAACCCGTTATCTTTAATAGTGATCAAGGCAGCCATTTTACCAGTCCCAAATATATCAATCTACTAAACTCTAAGGAAGTTCAAATCAGCATGGACAGTAAAGGACGTGCTTTGGACAATATTATCATAGAACGTTTTTGGCGCAACATAAAGTACGAAGAAGTATATCTAAAAGATTATGAAAGTCCAAGGGAGGCTAGAATAAATATAAGAGATTACATTGATTTTTATAATTACAATCGCCCTCATCAATCGCTAGATTATAAAACACCATCATCAGTTTATTTTAATTAAACAGGTTCGTCATTGCCCTTCCCATCTTTGAGAAATTATCTTTCATGCGACAGAACCTGTCAAGGGAGAGTACGCCCTTGACAGAACCTGCCACATGAAAGGCTTGGTTGGCAAGATAGGAAGGAGCAAAACTCAATGCACCTTAAATTTATAAAAAAGTTGTCTTGACGATGGGGTCCACTTTA
>NZ_JBEUEL010000079.1:0-1305 GCF_041725775.1 Pueribacillus sp. YX66
GAAGGCAGTAGTAGCGATTAGCTTAAGACAAGGGTGTCCACCGTGAGGTGGAGCCTGAAGGAAGTCGGCGGCAAATCTCCGCCCTAAGGAACACGAACTTCATATAAGGCTGGGTATATTTGAATGAGGTTGCTAAACAAACCGAAGTTCTTACTGCCAAAGGATATACAAAGTAAATGAAGTAGGGAGATGGAGTGGAAGAATATGGGCTTACCCTCGGAGGTCTGGTAAATACGTGCAACTCATTGCATAACCGAACATGTTGAATGTTCGCTGAATTACTAGAAGTCAGCAGAAGCCATAGTACCAAACGTTTCTAGAACGAGTGGGAAGGGCTGAATCATTTAAGGAGAATTATCACTTTGCGTACGTAATACTTAATGAAGCAGAAACATATTATCCTTCCTACTCGAAAGAATTGGTGAATCCTAATGGGGGCGAGTAGAAGGGCGGAAAGTGATTGCGACACAAGAAGAGAGGTAATTCACGTAGGAGTCGGATATCATGCTAGAAAGAATTCTATCACGGGAAAACTTATTACTTGCATTAAAGCAGGTAGAGAAAAATAAAGGAAGTCACGGTGTCGACCAAATGCCAGTAGAATCCCTACGGGAGTATTTCGTCGAGCATTGGCATGTCCTACAGGATGAAATCCTTTCGGGTACCTATCAACCGAAACCAATACGTCGCGTCGAAATCCCGAAGCCGAACGGTGGTATCAGGAAACTAGGTATCCCCACCGTGATAGATCGTTTTCTTCAACAAGCTATCGCACAAGTTCTTACTCAGATATATGACCCGACGTTTTCACACCATAGTTATGGCTTTCGTCCAAATAAACGAGGACATGACGCAGTAAGACAAGCAAGGAATTACATTAAAGCAGGAAAACGGTGGGTTGTCGATATAGATCTAGAGAAATTCTTCGATAAAGTGAATCATGATAAGCTGATGAACAAGCTAAGTGAACGAGTGAAAGACCGAAGGGTCTTACAACTCATTCGTAGATACTTACAGTCAGGTGTAATGGAACACGGACTCGTCAAACCGAATAATGAAGGTACACCACAAGGCGGTCCACTAAGCCCGTTATTGTCTAATATCGTTCTAGATGAACTCGATAAAGAACTGGAAACAAGAGGGCTTAGTTTCGTCCGTTATGCAGACGACTGTAACATATATGTCCGCTCGAAACGAGCGGGCCTACGAACGATGGAAAACATGACGAAATTTATTGAAAACAAATTAAAACTAAAAGTAAACGAACTGAAGAGTGCGGTAGACCGCCCGTGGAAACGCAAATTC
>NZ_JBEUEL010000080.1:0-1198 GCF_041725775.1 Pueribacillus sp. YX66
AATCAGCACGTATTTTAAAGGAATGGATGGCCGTTGATATAAGTCACACAACGGTTGGAAGTATTGTAAGGCGAGTAGGAGAGGCGCAAGCAGAAGCCGACGAAGCTATGGTGCTAGATTTAGAGGAGTCAGCTGAATTACCAAAAGGGAAAAAAGTTCTTGATTTCCTTTATGCGGAGGCAGATGGCGTTTACGTTCGTGATCTAAAAAGAAAAAAGCATATAGAAGTATCACATGCCATTATGTATGAAGGTTGGAACACAAACGGAAAGAGAGTTTCCCTAACAAAACCTAAAGTTATTATGACCACAAAATCAATCGATGATTTTTGGAAGGAAGTCCAAACCATTGCGGCGCATGAATATTCCCTTAAAAACACTCAAGTTGTATCGAATAGTGATGGAGGTTCTGGCTATTCAGCCGAAAGATTTCAAGAGGCATTTTCGCAATCTAATTTTCCTCTTTTACATCAATTGGATGAATATCACATTCAACAGGCTATTAATCGCACATTTGGCTATAAGAAAAACAAATGGAAGGATAAGATTAGGGAAGCAGTAAAAGAAGCTAATTTAGATGATTTCACGCTTATTTTAGATACATATGAAAGTCAACTTGAGGATGAGAAGTTAATCGAAAAAGTCGATAAATTCCGTACATATATCTTAAATCATTGGGATTATATTGCAGATTGGCGAAAGAGGACAAATGATGCACCAAAAGGTGCAAGAGGTTTAGGGGCAATGGAATCCAATCAACGACATATTACTTATCGTATGAAAAAGCGAGGTATGCATTGGAGTAGAGAAGGTGCGGAAGCTATGGTGAAAGTAAAGCAGGGTATCGCAAATAATACTTTGAGAGAAGTTTATCTAGCTTCTCAACATAGGAGTTATCGAAAACAACGTGAGATCAAGAGGGTTGTACGTATGTCGGAGTTTTTGCGCCAATCCACACAACCGTCCATAGGCGCTAAACAAGGATCTATTAGTTTATATGCAGCTCATTCATCGGCAATAGGCAGATTGGTCAAAGGATTTCAGTAATATCCTGTCCCTTATGGGTTAGGTTCTTGGTTTGTAGAACGTAATCCATAAGGGACAGTCAGCAAGCGTAGCGCGGTAGTGAAAAAGCGTACAAAAATAGAGTGCCAAAGATATTGGTGTGATAAGTCGACCGAGAATAACTTGACACATAC
>NZ_JBEUEL010000081.1:0-1131 GCF_041725775.1 Pueribacillus sp. YX66
ACCTTCTGACATTTTTTGTATAGTTGTTAAGGTTGCTTAAGCACCATTATATTGACAGTTCAAGTGAGAGCCCTATCGACTTACACAAAATTCTTGACGGTACCAAGTCGGAGGTTTTTATATGAAACAAACAAGATTAATGAAATTTATTACGATGATGATAGTTGTACTCATATTCACAAGTGCTTGTAATTCAAGTAGCGAAGTAGGAAATAAGGAATCATTAGATAATGAAAAAAATCAAATGAAATCAACAACAGACAAAAACGATGTAGAAAGCTCAATTTTTTATGAAGATAATATTACTATTGATAAGATGGGCGAGAAAAAGATATTATTTGCTAACGAAGCAATTAATGAAACGCAAACACTTACCGGTGTCGATGTAACATTTGAAGGATATCAGTTTACACAATTTGTGCCAGACGAAGCATATGAACCTGATTTTGATATTTTTGATGGAGGAATTGTTTTATTTACGACAAAATTTCACTTCACAAATAATAACGATGAAGAGATTTATATCAATGTTATGTGGGATTCTATTACTGTGAATGACGGGGAAAATGAGGTCGGCTCACCTGTTATCTTTATTAGAACAGAATTGGATAAGGAAAGAAATATACTAGATCCTGGTGAAAGTACGATAGCTTACCAGGTCACAGCGCTAGCTGAACACCGTTTTGAAGCGATTAAGGATGAAGAACTTAGCATCGAATTTGGACCCATTTATCAACTAGATTCTGATGAGAGAGTTTTCGCAATAACTGGAGAGACAATCTCATTTGATTTACTTAAATAAAATTACACTGTTTCACATTTAAATTCAGACGCGAAAGCAATTTACATACAATATAATACAGTTAAGGGAAAAGGTTAATCTCGTTCACGCTTGTCCTATTAAGGGGCAGGCGTTTTTTCCTAAATAGGGCTTGCTGAATAGATTATTCAACATTACGCCCATTGTAAATATCGATATCTGTAACACTTGATTAAAAGGAAAAAAAGAATCCGAAGTCGTCGCTCTGTATATGGTAACTTAAAAGTGATCCATCATGACAATTGAAAACTGATCCACTCTTGATAGAAAATAACCCTAACGATTCTAGTTAGGGGGATATCTTAGGAGTG
>NZ_JBEUEL010000082.1:0-1073 GCF_041725775.1 Pueribacillus sp. YX66
TTATTAGAAGTTCGCGACCCCTGCATCTAATAGCTGACTCAATGATGTATATGCTTCGGGGTTACTCGGAGCTTATTCGGCGGATGTTATGCTCGTTGCTCTAACCAACTGAGCTAAGGGTCCTTGTTTGTTTTATTTTTAATTTTAAACATCCACTTATCCGTTCTTATTAGAAGTTCGCGACCCCTGCATCTAATAGCTGACTCAATGATGTATATGCTTCGGGGTTACTCGGAACTTATTCGGCGGATGTTATGCTCGTTGCTCTAACCAACTGAGCTATCGAGCCTATTCTTTAATTATGTATGGCGGAGGAAGAGGGATTCGAACCCCCGCGGGCCATGAAGCCCCTGTCGGTTTTCAAGACCGATCCCTTCAGCCAGACTTGGGTATTCCTCCATTAACAGAAGTAGAATTTTTGTTATAAGGCTTTTTTAACCTTCATCCATAACTTAAAGTCTAAATTTCCAACAGTACGGAATTTTGGTATTTGAATTGGTGGACCCTGTAGGACTCGAACCTACGACCGGACGGTTATGAGCCGTCTGCTCTAACCAACTGAGCTAAGGGTCCTTCTTTGTTTTATTTTTAATTTTAAACATCCACTTATCCGTTCTTATTAAAAGTTCACGACCCCTGCATCTAATAGCTAACTCAATGATGTATATGCTTCGGGGTTACTCGGAACTTATTCGTCGGATGTTATGCTCGTTGCTCTAACCAACTGAGCTAAGGGTCCTTGTTTGTTTTATTTTTAATTTTAAACATCCACTTATCCGTTCTTATTAGAAGTTCGCGACCCCTGCATCTAATAGCTGACTCAATGATGTATATGCTTCGGGGTTACTCGGAGCTTATTCGGCGGATGTTATGCTCGTTGCTCTAACCAACTGAGCTAAGGGTCCTTGTTTGTTTTATTTTTAATTTTAAACATCCACTTATCCGTTCTTATTAGAAGTTCGCGACCCCTGCATCTAATAGCTGACTCAATGATGTATATGCTTCGGGGTTACTCGGAGCTTATTCGGCGGATGTTATGCTCGTTGCTCTAACCAACTGAGCTAAGGGTCCTT
>NZ_JBEUEL010000083.1:0-1060 GCF_041725775.1 Pueribacillus sp. YX66
TGATGCTAGTATAGTTTCATGGACACATCTTAGTTAAGTCAATACAATCAATTTAAGGGGGATGTGTCCGATGAGTTATAAAGATAATGGTAAACGATTCAATGATGATTTTCGTAAAATGGTTGTCGAATTGTATCATTCTGGTCAATCCGTTAGAGATTTAAGCAGCGAATATGGCGTTTCTGAGGTTTCAATTTATAGATGGATTAAAGATCATACACCCGTTGATCCATCTAATAAAGATGCTCTCACCCCTAAAGAAGTAGCTGAAATCCAACAGGAAAACCTACGTTTAAAACAGAAGCTCGAAATCTTAAAAAAGGCTATGGCCATATTCGCCAAAAAGTAAGTGATCATGAGATCACTCATTTTATTGACAACCAAAAAGAGCATTATCCAATCCAAACGATGTGTGATGTACTTGATGTGCCGAGAAGTACATACTATCAGTCTTTGAATCAAACAATCTCTAATCGTGAACAAGAAAATAATGAATTAACAAAATGAATGAGTGAGATTCATAACGAAAGCGATAAACGTTATGGTGCACCTAAAATCCATTATTTATTAGTAAAAGAAGGCTACCAGGTTAGTCTAAAGCGTGTTCAACGATTGATGAAAAAAGCTGGTATCCAGTCAATTACAGTGAAAAAGTTCCGTCCAACACCAAGTAAAGAAAAGGTTGTAGAACGCGAAATTATTTTAAATAGAGATTTTTCTACAAAAAACATCAATGAAAAATGGGTTGGCGATATTACATATATTCATACACTTAAAGATGGTTGGTGCTACCTTGCATCGGTTATGGATCTGCATACAAAAAAGATTGTTGGTCATTCTTTTTCTCGTACAATGACGACTGACTTAATTATACAGGCACTAGAAAATGCTTATCACATACAGAAACCAAGGGAAGGGTTGATCTTCCACTCCGATCTCGGCACACAATATACGAGCGATGAATTTAATAATACGATTCAAAAATTGAACATGACACATTCCTTTAGTTATAAGGGTAGTCCTTATGACAACGCTTGTATCGAATCATTTCACGCTATTT
>NZ_JBEUEL010000084.1:0-1045 GCF_041725775.1 Pueribacillus sp. YX66
GGAGTTGAAAACATGAGTAACAAAATGAGATTCGGATTATTTTTCTTAAACTCAGTAGCACCATGGAAAACTGATGCTGAAGAATTGAGAGACGGTCTTGAACAAATTAAAGTTGCAGATGAATTAGGCTTTGATACAGCGTGGATTGCCGAGCATAACGCGAGAAAATATGGTGTCGTTAGCTCAACCCCTGTTTACATGGCGGCCGCTGCAGCTCAGACAAAACGGATTAAACTCGCTTCTGGTGTGACACGATTACCGCTCCATCACCCTCTTCAAGTTGCTGAAGATATGGCACTCGTTGATGTCATAAGTAATGGACGCGTCTACATTGGAGTTGGAAAAGGCTATGATGCTTACGAGTTTGAAGCGTATAATATCGATTTTGATGAAAGACACGACAAATATTTAGAATCCATCGACATACTGACGACGGCATTGACGAATGATCGAGTCTCTTATTCAGGGAACTTTTACAATATTCAAGATGTCCCTGTTTATCCTCGTCCCGTGCAAAAGCCGAGCCCTCCGATTTTTGTTATGGTGTCGCAAAATGACTCGTCTATCATTAACGCGGCCAAACAGGGGTATTCGTTTATGTTAGGTGGCATTACACACGAGGATACGATGCATAAAATCTCGTTATATCGAAAGACTGCCTTAGAGTCCGGGTTATCAGAAGACTATGTAGATGAAACGATGGCACGTTCAGGCAAACTTCTATTTTGTTACGTCGGTGAAACGGATGAGCAAGCAGCAGAAGAATACAAGCAAGGGTTGCTTTGGTATATGAGTGAGCGTGATAACCGTCCGACGTTTGGTGTGATTGATAGAGAACGCAACGTCGATTACGACAAATTTTTGCAATCTGAAAATACCATTATCGGTTCACCTGAAACTGTAACAAAAGGTTTGAAGAAGTACCAGGAAGAGACAGGTTTAAACAACGTTATTCTCTGGATGAATATCGGCGGACAACCACAAAAACAAGTATTAAAGTCAATGAACTTATTTGCAGAAAATGTACTGCCTAATTTTCAATAAA
>NZ_JBEUEL010000085.1:0-1013 GCF_041725775.1 Pueribacillus sp. YX66
AAATCACGTCTTCTGCTCAAGCACTTACAAAGCTTGCAGATGATATGGCTGAAGTCGTAAGAGCGTTTAAATTATAACAACATTAGAACTAACTTTAGACCTAATATTACAAAGAAATAATTTTTATATTTAGGTCTAAATGTTCAGCTTTTTTAGTCGATGAACTTATTAAGGGGGAACGGTTATGAAAAAACTACAACATAAAATCCTAATAAGTTTCATCGTTATTTTATTACTGTTAGCTGGACTCGGTGGGTTAAGCTTTTTTAACTTACATAGCTCTAACGAAAACGTTGAAAACATGATTTCTAGAGATTTGGAACTACTCGTATCTAGTGAAAACATTTCTCAAAATATTGCTGAACGTATTTCAAGTGTGCGAGCATATGCACTCTACGATCGCAGTACATACCGAATGCAATATACTGAGCTTACGGAAAACAGCCTTGAATTAAGTGAGGAGCTTCTAACTGCCGGTAAAGGAACGAATCGTTTATCAGAAATTGAGGAGTTATTAGAATTAACGAATGCTTGGTCAACGTTCATCGAAGAAACCGTCTTACCATCAATCACCTCAGGTGACAGTAAAGTTGCCCACGAGCAACTTCAACAAGCTGAAGTCCAAGCCGTACAGCTTATGCATCGATTTAATAAGTTATCAGAAGATAATCAATCGATGATAAAAGAAGCAGGTCATTCAGTTTTAGAAGGGGCTGAACGGACAGAACAAATCATTTTGATTACTGTAATTTCTTCACTTGTTCTCGGCATGGTCATTGCCTTTTTTTCCGCACAGGGCATTGTTAAACCAATTTTGCAAGTTGTAAATCGGCTTAAACAGATTGCAAAAGGTGACTTAAATGGCGAAGAATTAAAGACGAGAGCAAAAGACGAACTCGGTTCACTCGTAAACTCTACTAATGCTATGGTGAAAAGTTTACGAACACTCGTCACAAAAACGAACCAATCATCAGAACAAATTGCTGCTTCAGCAGAAGAATTAACGGCAAGTG
>NZ_JBEUEL010000086.1:0-1006 GCF_041725775.1 Pueribacillus sp. YX66
GTAGTGAAAAAGCGTACAAAAATAGAGTGCCAAAGATATTGGTGTGATAAGTCGACCGAGAATAACTTGACACATACATTTTTCAATTAAATTTTGTATTTCTTTTGTTTCCAATGTAAAATGTAGGTGGGTCATATGATCTGCCTCCTAGTATGTTTTTATGGGTTAAAAACATTGTACCGTAAAGGCAATCATATGGCCCTTTTCTTTTACACAATTATATGGACTTTATCCATCTAGGAGGAGACTATTGAATGTTAAGATTTAATTTAACTCCAATTTTTTTATTTTTAATAATTTTTATTATATTATTTTTTTATTTATATAAAAGAAAAAATAAAACACTAGCATATTTATTATTTTGGAGTATTTTTTATTTTTATTTAATTAATGTAATTAGGTTAACGCAATTTCCACTTTTTATACTTGAATATCCATTTGAATATAATTTTTTAGATTATATTAATTTCATACCTAATAATCCTTTTGGGAACAACTTGTATACAAGTGTCCTAAATGTAATACTTGCGATACCATTTGGTTTTGGTCTTCCTTTTTTAATTAAAATGAACTGGAAAAAAATCGCTTTATCAACAATGCTTTTTTCACTTTTATTGGAATTACTTCAATTAACTGCTCATTTAATATTGCCAGGTCACAATAGAATGGTAGATATTAATGATCTTATTTATAATACCCTTGGTGGAATAATAGGTTATGCACTATATAAACTATTCGCTAAAATATTTAAAATCATAATTTCTAAATATGATATAGAAATGAATTCTGTTTTAGCATATGTACAAAAAATTGTTTCAACAGATTAATATTAAATTTTGTACGACAAGAAGCGCAAAGCGCAGTCAAGTCCATGATCTTATGTAAATTGCTTTACCATGTTTTTAACCTAGGATTGATTGTTGGGGTACCCCCAACAATTTTCATTCAAAATTGAATATACTTTCTGGGAGAACTCAGCCACTCTTCATGGATATCTATGAGAATA
>NZ_JBEUEL010000087.1:0-855 GCF_041725775.1 Pueribacillus sp. YX66
AGACGCAAAGGCAAATCAGCTACTTAGTAGCCTTTTTCTTCCTCGCCACTCCAAATGGCGACTCTTTAATCATAACATATAAATAAAATAAAAACAAATGGTAACTTATGGTGGAGCCTAGCGGGATCGAACCGCTGACCTCCTGCGTGCAAGGCAGGCGCTCTCCCAGCTGAGCTAAGGCCCCTTTTTATGGTCGGGAAGACAGGATTCGAACCTGCGACCCCCTGGTCCCAAACCAGGTGCTCTACCAAACTGAGCCACTTCCCGGACTTGAACAAAATGTTCTCGGTTCCGTGTTCGCCACAGGACGTGACGGTATTTAACGGAAGAGCTTTTATGATGGCGCGCCCGAGAGGAGTCGAACCCCTAACCTTTTGATCCGTAGTCAAACGCTCTATCCAATTGAGCTACGGGCGCACTAAAAAAGCGGAAGACGGGATTCGAACCCGCGACCCCCACCTTGGCAAGGTGGTATTCTACCACTGAACTACTTCCGCACATGCAATCACATGCAATTCAAATACTCAAATTAATATTAAAAATGGTGAGCCATACAGGATTCGAACCTGTGACCCTCTGATTAAAAGTCAGATGCTCTACCGACTGAGCTAATGGCTCTTACTAATCTTAATAGTAATATGTACAGAAAAAATAGTATAATCAGTACCTTAAGTACACGGTAAACAAAACATCAATTATTGGATGATGGTGGAGGATGACGGGCTCGAACCGCCGACCCCCTGCTTGTAAGGCAGGTGCTCTCCCAGCTGAGCTAATCCTCCAAATCTGCCCAGCAACGTCCTACTCTCACAGGCAAAGCCCATTACCATCGGCGCTGAAGAGCTTAACTTCCGT
>NZ_JBEUEL010000088.1:0-821 GCF_041725775.1 Pueribacillus sp. YX66
AATGGATCAATTTTGAAACCAATCAAGTGGATCAAAATTAAATTGCGAAGTGGATCACTTTTCACTTGCGAAATACAAAGTTCAATTGCTTTGTTTCCATTTTCCGCTTTATAAATATTTTTGAAACCTTCTTTTATCAGTACCGTTTCCAATAAGTTTAGTATATCCTTCTCATCATCGACCAATAATATCTTCTTCTGATTGAAGTCAGCTACATTAATATTAAACATAACTTCACCTTTTTCATTAAAGTAATTAATCCTCTAGTACAAGTCTATATATACTTTATCAGCTCTGATGAGTAAATTAATGTTCATTACTCATTTTAGGGAAAAAACCACTCATCCACATATGTAATTTTTTACCAGTTAACTTCCCTGCTTTTAGAGACAAAACGAACCGAATCAATTGCGATTCCTTTTAAAATTGTGGATAAGTAAAGTTTGGTCTTTCTTCGCATCACTTCCTTATGATCAACTATAACCACTAGGTGAACCTGATTTGTATCGGTTTCCCTATGTGGTATAAATCCTCGTCTGTTATTTTGTGGGTTCGAATCGCTTCTAAACAGATCCGAGGATTTTTCTTTTGCCGATTTTTTTAAACCCTTTAAGATCTTGGCACCGTTAAGGTACAACTGAACTAGGATGTCGGCAATTTGCACCAGTAGGTAATGGTTTTTCATTGCTGTATAATCATGGCAATTAACATGTTCGATATCGTGCCACCGGTTCTTCTGGTGGATAAAGCCCTCGTTTTCTATTTTCCAGCGACTACGTCCCGCCTGAACAAGTCTTTCCGCGTTCTTTTTTGTTATTTTG
>NZ_JBEUEL010000089.1:0-650 GCF_041725775.1 Pueribacillus sp. YX66
CGTAAAGAGAGGTGGGTGAATAAGAGTTCCGCACCTTCTTTATCAAAAGAGATATAACCGAGCTCATCAATAATCACGAGGTCATATTTCTCAAACTTTAATTCAAAGGACCGTAATGTTCGTTCTGAACGGTGTTCTTTTAATTGGTTGATGAACGAAGGCACCGTCGCAAAAAACACTTTATACCCAGCTAAACATGCTTCCATTCCAAGTCCAATCGCCATATGTGTTTTCCCTGTACCTGGAGAACCAGCTAAAATAATGTTTTGTCCTTCCTTTATAAATTCAAGTGTCTTTAAATGTGGCAATTTTTGCTTTGCTTGTTCAGGTAGAGCCTCTTCTACTAATTCTTCCAACAGCTTTTTCTGAGGAAAGTTGGCAGCCCGTATTCGGTTTTGTTTCGCACGTACGAAGCGATCGCTTCGTTCTTGGAGAAGCACTTGAAGTAAGACATCAAATGCTTCATCTGGATTTTTAAATGATGTTTCTTCTTGAACCATGTGACGAATACTCGGTAACCGTAATTCCCTGCATAACTCTACCAATCGCTGTTTTTTATCCACAGTGCGTCACCTCTTCCTCCTGTTGTTGAAAGAGATCTGCATAAGCTTTCAAATTGTGTTCGGATTGAGCCGTAGTCTCATCACGGT
>NZ_JBEUEL010000090.1:0-598 GCF_041725775.1 Pueribacillus sp. YX66
CAATTAAATTTTGTATTTCTTTTGTTTCCAATGTAAAATGTAGGTGGGTCATATGATCTGCCTCCTAGTATGTTTTTGTGGGTTAAAAACATTGTACCGTAAAGGCAATCATATGGCCCTTTTCTTTTACACAATTATATGGACTTTATCGTTTTTTGAGACTTCGGAAAAACAAAAAAGGTTAAACTAGTGATCTCATTAAACATTCAAAACGTTTTAAATCTTATACTGACCATTAGGAGAGATAATAAATGAAAAAAACATCTAAGTACTTAATTTTATTATTACTTGTTTTTTTATTATCTCAGGTATTTATATACTCTGAGTTTTGGAATGCTTTGATTATTTCGGTTTATACATTAATTTTTTGTTGGGTAATATATTATTTTCTTAATACTAAGAATAAGAGATATTTATTTAAAGTGTTTATACCTATTATTCTTGGTTATACTTGGGCTTTAATAACTTCCTTGATTTTAAAAGATTTTTATTTAACTACTGGAATGTTTGGCGGAATAACAGATGACGTAAAATATTTTGTGTAAAGGTCTTTTCAATAAAAAATAGGTAGGGTATCCTCGGAATTGTCGGATTCCAT
>NZ_JBEUEL010000091.1:0-596 GCF_041725775.1 Pueribacillus sp. YX66
CATGTAGAGCGAAGTGTTGAGTTTATTAGACGAAAAGCTTTTTCTTCACTACACACGTTCTCAAGTTTACATGAAGCCGAAGAACACCTTTCAGCTACATTACAAAAGTTGAATCAACGATTGCATCATGAACACAAAGAACAACATATTTGCCTTATGAAAAAGGAAAAGGCGGTGTCGCGCCCAGCTATTGCTCCTTTTGATGCGGCTGAACTTATTGAATGCCGTGTTGATAAATATAGTACGGTTGTTATTAAACAAAATCATTACTCTGTTCCAGAAGGTCATGTTGGAAAATACATCAAAGCAAAGGTAGGAGCTGAAACGATTAAATTATTTATTGACGGAGAACTGATGGCAGAACATCCACGGAACTGGGGGGTACACCAATGGGAAATGAACCTGTATCACTATTTAAAAACATTTCAAAAGAAAAAAGGTGCCCTCGCTCAAAGCGAATGCTTGAAGCAGGCACCAACACAAATAAAAAACTTATACACCACGTATTATATCGGAAATGAGAAGGAATTCATAGAGCTACTCTTCTATATCCGAGAACACGATAACTTAGACGATGTCATGAAAGCAGTCAATCA
>NZ_JBEUEL010000092.1:0-584 GCF_041725775.1 Pueribacillus sp. YX66
AAAGAATGGAAGAAGATAAAAACGAAACAGACAAATCTCGTCAAATTAGGTGTAGACAGAGAAAAAGCGTGGGAATGGGCAAATAGCCGCAAGGCTTACTGGCGAATTGCTAACAGTCCTATCCTGCACAGAGCTCTTGATAACAAATACTGGCGAGGACTAGGTCTGAAAAGTCTTTTGAACAGATATCAAACAATGCGTTGGACTTAATGAAACCGCCGTATACGAGAACCGTACGTACGGTGGTGTGAGAGGGGAAGGTTAATCACCTTCCTCTACTCGATTTTCTTAATTGTGAAACACAATGTTTTATTAATGATACGTTTTTAAAAAAGCTAGAGTTAAATTTAATAGATTATATTACCATGGTAGACTGCTAAGTTACTTTTTGTCATTGATAACTATGCTAAATGTGCAACAATCGCTTCAACAAATGATGTTAAATTAATTTCTTGGCATGTTTCTTGCAATAAAATTAAGTGGAATAAGAAAAATGTAATTTGGTTAGGAGTTGAAAACATGAGTAACAAAATGAGATTCGGATTATTTTTCTTAAACTCAGTAGCACCATGGAAAACTGATGC
>NZ_JBEUEL010000093.1:0-535 GCF_041725775.1 Pueribacillus sp. YX66
TCTTGATACCCTGTTAAATCTTCCTCTGTTAGATTGTGCTTCTTCATAAATTTTGCGATTTCTTCTGGAGCCTTTGTGTTATAATTTGTTTCAAAATGTTTATCTGATACAATATCAGGTTTTTTAATCGTTAATTTTTTTTACCGATATCATAAATAAAATAAAATCTTAATCTATCATTGTCATTTTCATATTCTTTAATTGCGAGTATTTCTAAATATTCTTCATTATTCTCTTCTGTATAAAAATTTAAAGTCATTCGTTCAGATTCGGGTAATGATTGACTGTCATAATATTCAGATTTAAAGTCCGGGAAAAAGTCCCTCACGTTTTTTTGCGAACTTTTTAATACACCTGCTTTAATAAGTTCTGTATAACTCGTAGAAGTGTATAGTTTTGGTACGGATTGAAATTCTGCATAGTACATCTCATCAAACACATTTTTTACTTTTGTTGCCTTATACACGTAATGACCTCCGATAAATAACAGAACGACACTTATTACAACATAAATTATTTTTTTCATTCGTAACTA